>DAOMBL010000678.1:0-1500 GCA_035427325.1 Casimicrobiaceae bacterium | reverse complement strand
CGAGCGCGTGCTTCGAGCCGTCGGTGGCGAGCAGGACTTTCATCGGCAACCCTTCGCGGTTCGATGGCCTGCCGAAGTCTACCCGATCACGGCGAACGCTTCGCGCCGCGCGGCGCGGCCGCGAGCGGCAGCGTGGCGATCACCTGGTCCGGATCGTCGGGATCGTCGGCGATCGAGAATCCGAGCGACGCGGTGAAGCGCAGCATGCCGTGATTCGCCCGCAGCACCGCGCCCTCCAGGCGCGCCAGGCCCCGTCCCCGCGCGCAGGCGATCAGGTCGGCCATCAGCACGCGCGCGATTCCGCGACGCTGCCAGTCGTCGGAGGTGACCACCGCGAACTCGGCGCTCTCGCCGTCGGGATTCGCGATGTAGCGCGCGACACCGATGAACCGGGGCGCGCCGTCCGCCGCCGGGTCGGGTGCGAGCGCCACCAGCGCCATCTCGCGGTCGTAGTCGACCTGCGTGAACCGCGCGAGCATCTGGGGCGTCAGTTCGTGCAGCCGATAGAAGAAGCGGAAATAGCGCGACTCCTCGGAGAGCCCGGCGACGAAGCTTCGCTCGAGCTCGGCGTCCTCCGGGCGGATCGGCCGCACTTCGATCGACGTGCCGTCGCGAAGCACGTGCGTGCGCGCGAGTTCGACCGGGTACGGATGGATCGCCATGTGCCCGTAGCCCCGAACCGCACGCTGCCGGGGATCGACGACGATGCGGGCGGCCGCGATCGTCGCGGAGCCGGGGCCGGCGAGCACCGGCTCGAGTTCGAGTTCGCGCACCCACGGGCAGGCGCACACGAGCGTCGACAGGCCGACCAGGAGGCGTACCAGCGGCTCGGTTCCGTCCGCCGACTCCGGTGCGCGTCGCGCGCCGCGACCCCACACGCCGGCGACGAGGTCCTGCGCGAGCCGCCGGTTGAGCGGAGGCAGCGCGAGCGATGCCGAGGGTGCCGCGAGCGCCGCCGCTTCGCCCGGGCGAAGCACGATCACCGGTCCGAAGACCGAGTCGCGCACGACGCGGATCGCGACCGCGCGCGCTCCGGGCAGGGCCGGCAGCTTGCGCAGCACGATGCCGCCGGACGCATCCGACGACCGGGCGTCGACCGTCCGCGCGTCCTCGTGCACCAGCGCCCATGCCCGCGAGAGCGAGCGCCCGTCGGCGATCGGAGCGCGGACGACGGTGGGCTGCGAGGCGGACGTGTCGATCGCCAGCGCGACCGGATAACCCAGCCGGCGCGCCGAGGCGCGCGCCTCCACGAGGGTCTCGACGAGCGCGACACGCGGCGCGGGAAGATGGAAGGCGGCGAGCAGCGCCGAGAGCTCCTCGGCGTCGAGCGCGCGGCGATCGCCGATCGAGGCGCGCAGGCGCTCGACCGCCGAGGCATCGGGCGCCTCCGGCTCCGGCTGCGGCGAGGGCACCTCGAGCAGCAGTTCCTGATGGCGTCGGTAGGAGGCCAGGAACGCGAAGGCCTCGACCGCGTTCTCCGGCGTGTAGAAATCGGCGATG
>DAOMBL010000677.1:0-1501 GCA_035427325.1 Casimicrobiaceae bacterium | reverse complement strand
ACGGGTCGCGCTGCAACAGCCGCTGCGCGCCGATGAACTTCTGCCCGGGATCGTCGATGCGCGGGAAGGGACCGTCGCGGTACTTCGCGGGGTCCTTGCCGTAGTAGCTGACCACGAGGTCGAAACTGCGAGGCCGTGACGGATCGACCCAGGCCGGGTGCAGCGACGTGTCACCCGCGCGCACCACGACGAGGAAGCGGCGGCCGGCGGGCCGCACGGGGAGGCCGCTCAAGTCGATGTCCGCGTCCGGAGGGTCCGTCGGGTGCGTTTCCGGGGGCGGGCGGACGGAGGACGAGGGCATGCCGGATCGTGGTTGCCGATGCGGGCGCGAGTCAAGAGCAGCGGGGCCGACCCGGGCCGGCGGCACAGGAACTGGCGAAGCGCGAGGAGCGGGATCGAGGAGAGCGAGCGGCCGCATCGCCGCCGGACACGGTTACGCGTCCGGCCGCACCGGCACCGTGTAGTTGAGCCCGAGTCGTCCGCCGTCCGGATAGATCGTCTGCCCGGTGAGGTAGGACGCGTCGTCGGAGGCGAGGAACGCCGCGACCGACGCGACCTCCCCGGGCTCGCCCAGCCGGCCCATCGGCGTGCGCGAGAGGATCCGGCGCTTCGATTCCTCGCTGCCCAGGACGGCCCTCTTCGCGAGTTCGGTGGCGATCGTTCCCGGTCCGATCGCGTTGACGCGGATGTCGTGCGGCGCGAGCGCGATCGCCATCACCTTCGTCAACTGGTTGATACCGCCCTTGCTCACGACGTAGGGCACCTGGTTCGGGATCGCGAGGACCGCGTTGACCGACGACAGGTTGACGATCGCGCCGCCGCGGCGCTGCGCGACCATCCGGCGCGCGGCGGCCTGGCCGCACAGGAACATCGACTTCAGGTTCACCGCGATCACGCGGTCGAAGTCGGCCTCCTCGAGGTCGAGGAACTCGGCGGCGTGCGTGATGCCGGCGTTGTTGACGAGGATGTCGACGCCGCCGAAGGCCTCGACCGCGAGCGCGACCAGCGCATCCGCCGTCGCCTTCTGCGCGACGTCGCCGGCGTGCACGCGGGTCCGCGCCCCCCGCGGGTCGAGCGCACGCGCGGCGTCGGCGACGCTCGCCTCGACCAGGTCGCCCATCACCACGCGCGCGCCCTCGGCGAGCAGCCGCTCGGCGATCGCGTGGCCGATGCCCTGCGCGGCGCCGGTGACGATCGCGACGCGGTCTTCGAGACGTGCCATGGCCTGCTCCGGTCGAAACATGGACGGGTTCAGTATGCTACGGCATGGCGACCGGCGAGAAGCTCCGGCTCTTCTTCGCGATCCTGCCCGACGACGCGACGCGTGCGCGGCTCGACGCGCTCGCGCGCGCGACCGCGCTGGACACGGGTGGACGCGCGAGTGCGCCGCACACGCTGCACCTGACGGTCGTGTTCGTCGGGACCGTCGACGCGGAGGCCGCGGCATCGGTCGAGGACGCGGGCGAAGCGGGCCGCTTCGCGCCGTGCGTGCTCACCCTCG
>DAOMBL010000676.1:0-1508 GCA_035427325.1 Casimicrobiaceae bacterium | reverse complement strand
GCTCAGGATGATCCCGACGGGCGCGACGTTCGGCGTGGTGGTGAAGGTCGTCAGGGCGGTGGTCTGCGCCTGCGTGGTCTGCGCCTGGATGGTGAAGTAGACGATGTTCTCGACCACCTTCAGGACCGCAGTCTGGTTGCTGACGGCGCTGATCCGGGGGCTCGACAGCACGCGCACGTTGCCGAACGTCTGCAGGAGCTGGAGCGAGAACTTCAGCGTGTTCGAGTTGTACTGGCCGACGAAGGCGTTGCCGGTCGGCAGGGCGCTCAGGACCCCCGCCGCGGGAACGGGCGCGATGGCCTGTGCGACGCCGCGGAAGAGCCCCCCGCCGAAGAGCTGCCAGCCGCCGGTGAAGATCGCCCAGTCGATGCCCTGCTGGTAGGTGTTGTTCAGGTTGACCTCGACGATCGTCGCCTCGATCAGGACCTGCCGCTTGGCGTTCACCAGCACCTGGTCGAGGAACTCCTGGATCTTCTCGTGCTGGCGGGAGGTGGCCCGGATCGTGAGCACGCTCGCTTCGGGATTGGGGATGACGGCGGCGGCCTCGCGAAACGTCACGTTGGTTCCCGCAATCGGTGCGGTCGCGGTTCCCGGCGCGGCGCCGACCTGCGGCGCGGGTGCGGTACCCGTCTGCCCGGGTGCGCTCCCCGTGGCGCCCGTCGGCAACACTTTGTCGGTCTCCCGCAGGATGTCCTTGATGTTGTCGACGAGAGTCGTCCAGAACTGGTTCTGCGAAGAGTTGTTCACCGAGACGCGCGAGGTGTTCTGGCCCCCGCTGGAGCCCCCGGCCGAGCCGCTCCCGCCACTCGCGGAGCCTGACCCGCCCGCGGCGCCTCCTCCGGGCTGCTGCCCGATGATCTCGGAGGACACGCTGACCTGACCCGTCGTGCGCCGATCGACGTTCACGTAATCGATCTTGTAGACGCGCAGGTAGGGCGAATCCGGCATGACCGCCAGGTTCGGTCCGTCCAGCTCGTAGCGCATGTCGACCTGCTTCGAGATGCGGCTGAGCAGCTGCGGCAACGTCTGGTCGATCGCGTTCAGCGTCACCGTGCCGGTGATGCCGGGATGAATGTCGACGTTGACCTTCGCGTCGCGAGCGAGCGCGAACAGCAGCTCGCGGACGTTCACGTTGTTGACGACGACGCTGTAGGTCTCCGCCTTGACCGAGGGCTTCGGGCGCGGCGGCGTCGGCAGCGCTTGAACGGGGGGCGGGATGGCGCCGACCGGAGCGGGCGGTTGCTCGCCGAGATGCCCGCTCGCGGTGGGCTTCATGGGCTGCATGCAGCCGCTCAGCGCAGCGCCAATACCGAGTACGAGTAACGCGTTGCGCATACCTCCCCGCATCGTCTTGGCCTTCGTTTGCCCCCTAAACCCCAAAAAACAGTATAACAAAGCAATCTAAGAAATTGTGTTGACGGCGTATTGCCCGTGTGTCGTAGTGCCGCTCCGGGGTGCGACGCTATTCCTGGTTTTGCCGTCGCATCAACGTGACGCTCCGGTGGTAG
>DAOMBL010000675.1:0-1512 GCA_035427325.1 Casimicrobiaceae bacterium | reverse complement strand
CGGCTCGCGAGCGTCCACGCCGCCGCGCAGCCGGCCCAGCCGCCGCCGATCACGGCGACCGGCGCGGCCGCGCGGGCGCGCTTGGCGCTCGTCGAACCCACGTTCAGCGGCCCCGCGCCACGCGCCACGCGATCCACAGCTTGCGCAGCGGCGGGAGGGCGATGCGCCGGTCGAGGACCCGGCAGCCGTCGCGCTCGATCTCGTTGAGCAGCGTCCGGTAGATCGCGGCCATCGCGAGACTCGGGCGCTGCGACCGGCGATCGCGCGGCGCGAGCTGCCCGATCGCCCGGTCGTACCAGGCCCGCGCGCGCGCGATCTGGAAGCGCATGAGTTCGGGGAAGCCCGGCTCGGCCCGCGCCTGCAGGATCGCCGCCGGGCTCACGCGATAGCGCGCGAGTTCGTCGGCGGGGAGGTAGATGCGCCCGCGCCTTGCGTCCTCGCCGACGTCGCGCACGATGTTGGTGAGCTGGAAGGCGATGCCGAGGTCGCGCGCGAAGCCCCTCGTCGCCGGATCCTCGTAACCGAAGATCTCGGCCGACATCAGCCCGACGACGCCCGCGACGCGATGGCAGTAGCGTTCGAGGTCCGCGAAGCCGGCATAGCGGACCTGGTCGAGGTCCATGGTCATCCCGTCGATGACGGCCTCGAGGTGGTCGCGCGAGAGCCCGCGGGTTCGCACCACGGGGACGAGCGCCAGGGCGACGGGGTGCGTCGGGGTGCCCGTGAAGATCGCCGCGACCTCGAGCCGCCACCAGGCGAGCTTCGCGCGCGCCACCGCCGCTTCGTGGACCTCGTCGACGACGTCGTCGACTTCGCGGCAGTAGGCGTAGAGCGCGGTGATCGCCCGGCGCCGGTCCTCCGGCAGCAGCCGGAAGCTGTAGTAGAACGACGATCCGCTCCGTGCGGCCTTCGTCGCGCAGTATTCGTCGGGCGTCACCTGCGGCTCCCGGGCGCCGTCCGCGGCGTCGTGTTCATGGCGATGCGAGCGACGAGCGCAGCGCGCGCCAGCCGACGAGCGCCCAGTCCGCGCCCGAGAGCTTCGGACGGCGCCGGAACACGTCGCCGCCGGCCGCATCGATGCGGTCGAGGATCGCGAGCCCGCCGGCGACGACGGCACGAAGTTCGAGGCCCATCCGCCAGGGCAGGCGCGCGGCGAGCGGCCGACCCCGCGCGAGCAGTTCGCGTGCGCGCGAACACTCGAAGCGCATCAGCGCGCGCCAGCGGTCGTCGCAGCGGCCCTCCGCGATCTGCGCCTCGGCGACGCCGTGGCGCGCGAGGTCGTCCTGCGGCAGGTAGACGCGCCCCTTCGCCCAGTCGACCGCGACGTCCTGCCAGAAGTTCGCGAGCTGCAGCCCGGTGCAGATCGCGTCGGAGAGCGCGAGGTTGTCGGCCGACGCGCGCCGGTAGAGGGCGAGGAGCAGGCGCCCGACCGGATCGGCGGAGCGGCGCGAATAGTCGCGCAGCGCGGCGAAGTCCGCATAGCGATGCGTCGTGACGTCCTGCGCGAACGCG
>DAOMBL010000674.1:0-1516 GCA_035427325.1 Casimicrobiaceae bacterium | reverse complement strand
TGAAGAAGGTGGAGGTGAACGAGATTCCGAACTTCACCGGGGTCAGCGCGATCCCGCGCTTGATGACCGGGCTCGCCGCGTTCCAGGCGCGGATCGCCGCCCGCCGCGCGCCGTAGTCGGACGACTTCGCCACCTCGTCGCAGAGCCGATCGGCGACGAAGTCCTCGACCTGCATGGCGTAGGGCGTGACGTCGCGCCCGGGCCCGTAGAAGTTCGCCCGCCGCACCGCCAGCGGGTCGAGGCCGAGGTGGCGCGCGATCGCCTCGATCACTGTCTCGATCGCGAACATGCCCTGCGGCCCGCCGAAGCCGCGGAACGCGGTGTTCGACTGCGTGTGCGTCCTGCACCGGTGCGAGACGATGCGCACGTGCGGCAGGAAGTACGCGTTGTCCGCGTGCATGACGGCGCGGTCGTTCACCGGCCCGCTGAGGTCGGCCGAGAATCCGCACTGCGACGCGAACACGAAGTCGAGCCCGAGGATGCTCCCCGCGCCGTCGAACCCCACCTCGTACTCGACGCGGAAGTTGTGACGCTTGCCGGTGATGAGCATGTCGTCGTCCCGGTCGTAGCGCAGCTTGACCGGCCGCCCGGTGTGCCGGGCGGCGATCGCCGCCGCCGCGGCCGGCAGGGTGCCCTGCGTCTCCTTGCCGCCGAAGCCGCCGCCCATCCGGCGGCACTCCACCGCCACCCGGTGCAGCTCGACGCCGAGCGCGTGCGCGATCCGCGCCTGCGCCTCGCCCGGGTGCTGGGTCGCGTTGTAGACCAGCATGCCGCCGTCCTCGCGCGGAAGCGCGTAGGCGATCTGGCCCTCGAGGTAGAAGTGCTCCTGCCCGCCGATGTCCAGCGCGCCTTTCAGGCGGTGCGGCGCGCGCGCGATCGCCGCCTGCGCGTCGCCGCGCTCCAGCGTCACGGTCGGCAGCACGAAGGACCCGCGCGCGAGCGCCTCCTCGACGGTGAGGATCGCGGGCAGCTCCTGGTAGTCGACCTGAGCGAGCCGCGCGGCGCGGCGCGCCTGGTCCACCGTCTCGGCCAGGACGAGGAAGAGCGGCTGGCCCAGGTACTGCACCTCGCCGTCGGCGAGGATCGGGTCGTCGTGGAGGACCGCCCCGACGTTGTTCGCGCCCGGAATGTCGGCGGCGGTCAGGACGGCCACCACCCCCGGGGCGGCGCGCACCGGCGCGAGGTCGAGCGCGCCGATGCGGGCCTCGGCGCGTGCCGACAGCCCGAACGCCGCGTGCAGGGTGCCGCGCGCCTCGCGCATGTCGTCGATGTAGGTCGCCTCGCCCGCGACGTGCAGGTGCGCGCTCTCGTGCCGGAGCGCGACGCCGACCCCGCCGTGCGCGGGCAGGTCGGCGGCGACGAGACGCGGCTCGTTCACGACGGCGCACCCTCCATGTCGTACAGGCGGCTCGGCGCGCCGGCGAGCGCGCCCGAGCTCTCGAGGTGGAACTTCCGCAGCAGGTTGCGCGCGACGGCGAGCCGGTAGCCCGCCGAAGCGCGCAGGTCCGCGATCGGA
>DAOMBL010000673.1:0-1516 GCA_035427325.1 Casimicrobiaceae bacterium | reverse complement strand
GGCCGCCGGGTCGCGCCTGATGATCGACTGCGGCTTCGGCGTGCGCGACACCGCGAAGCGCCTGGGCCGCCTCGGGCTCGCGCCGGGCGACCTCCACGCGATCGTCGTGACCCACGAGCACAGCGATCACGTCGGCGGCGTGGCCGCGTTCGCCGCGAAGCACGCGATTCCCGTCTGGCTCACGTTCGGGACGCTCGCGAGCGTCGGCGAGCGCTTCGCCGGCATGGACCGCGTGTACGGTTTCGACAGCCACGAGACGTTCTCGGTCGGTGCGCTCGAGGTGCGGCCGTTCCCGGTGCCGCACGACGCGCGCGAGCCGGTGCAGTTCGTGGTCGGCGACGGCGCGGCGCGGCTGGGAGTCGTCACGGACCTCGGCACGTCGACCCCCGCGGTCGAGCGGGCGCTGAACGGCCTCGACGCGCTCGTGCTCGAGTGCAACCACGACGCCGCGATGCTCGCCGAAGGCCCGTACCCGGCGCAGCTCAAGGCGCGGATCGCCGGGCGCTTCGGGCATCTCGCGAACGACGCGTCGGCCGCGCTGCTCGCCGCGCTCGACACCTCGCGGCTGACGCACATCGTCGCCGCGCACCTGTCGAAGCAGAACAACACGCCGGAACGCGCGCGTGCCGCGCTGGCGGGCGCGCTGGGGTGCAGCCACGACTGGATCGGCATCGCCGACCAGGACATCGGATTCGACTGGCGGGAGGCCTGAATGCGGAAGGGCGCGGAACTCTACAAGGGCAAGGCGAAGACGGTCTACGCGACCGACGATGCGCGCTACCTGGTGATGCACTACCGCGACGACGTGTCCGCGTTCGACGGAGCGAAGCTCGCGAAGCTCGAGAAGAAGGGGGAGACCAACAACCGGATCAACGCGCACGTGATGGGGAAGCTCGCGGCGGCGGGGGTGCCGACGCACTTCGTCCGCCTCATCGACGAGCGGGAATCGCTGGTGCGCGCGATGAAGATGATCCCGGTCGAGTGCGTGGTGCGCAACGTGTGCGCCGGCTCGATGGCGAAGCGCTACGGCGTCGCGGAGGGCACGCGGCTGTCCGAGCCGATCTTCGAGTTCTTCTACAAGAGCGACGCGTTGCACGACCCGCTGTGCAACGACGACCACATCCGCGTGCTCGGTTGGGCGAGCGAACGCGAGATCGCCGAGATGAAGGCGATCACCCACCGGGTGAACGACGTGCTGAAGCCGCTGTTCGCGAACGCGGGCATCGACCTCGTCGACTACAAGCTCGAGTTCGGCCACCCGGTCGACGACCCCGACGGCCCGCTCACGCTGGGCGACGAGTTCACGCCCGACGGCTGCCGGCTCTGGGACGCGCGGACCGGGGAGAAGTTGGACAAGGACCGGTTCCGGCGCGACCTGGGCCAGGTCATCGAGCACTACCGCGAGGTCGGACGGCGCATCGGAACGCCGCAGGTCTGAAAGCAGGGTCAGACTCGACTTTCGGTCGGAGCGAAGCAGGGTCAAGCAAAGCAGGGTCAGACTCAGCAAAGTAGGGTC
>DAOMBL010000672.1:0-1523 GCA_035427325.1 Casimicrobiaceae bacterium | reverse complement strand
AGAGGTGCGGAGCTGCCCGACAGCCGCCTGCGGCACGCCCTCGAGGCGCTCGCTCGGCGCGGACCGCGCGTGAAATGAGTCACAACGCGCGCCAGGGCCCGGCGTGGGCGGGCGGGCAGGCAGCGTCCCGCCCGATGCGTCAGGCCGCTTGCGCGAACAGGTGGGCCAGTCCGGCGGGCGCGTCCTCGGCGTTGTGGAAGCTCGCCAGCTCCCACGCGCTGGAGTCCGCGAGCGTGGCCCGCAGGAGCTGGTTGTTGAGCCCGTGGCCGGACTTGTGCGCCGAGAAGGCGCCGAGCAGGGGGTGCCCCACGAGGTAGAGGTCTCCGATCGCGTCGAGGACCTTGTGCTTCACGAACTCGTCGGCGTAGCGCAGCCCGTCCGCGTTCAGCACGCGGTATTCGTCGAGCACCACTGCGTTGTCCATGCTGCCGCCGAGCGCGAGGCCGGCGTCGCGCAGCGCCTCGACCTCCTGCACGAATCCGAAGGTGCGCGCCCGCGCCACCTCCTTCGCGTAGGAGGTCGCCGCGAAGTCGAGCGTGAGCGACTGCCCCGAGCGCTCGAAGACCGGGTGGTCGAACACGATCGAGAACGAGACCTTGAAGCCGTCGAACGGGTCGAAGCGCGCCCACCGGTCGCCGTCGCGCACCTCGACCGGCCGGCGGATGCGGAAGAAGCGCGTCGGCGCCCGCTGCTCCTCGATGCCCGCGGTCTGCAGGAGATACACGAACGGGCCCGCGCTCCCGTCGAGGATCGGCACCTCGGGCCCGTCCAGGTCGACGTAGAGGTTGTCGACCCCGAGTCCCGCGAGCGCGGACAGCAGGTGCTCGACGGTCGCGACCGTCGTGCCGTTCGCCTCGAGCGGGCTGCAGAGCCGGGTGTCGGTGGCCGCGCGCGCGTCGGCGGGAATGTCGACCGGCTGCGGGAGGTCCACGCGGCGGAACACGACGCCGGTGTCGGGTTGGGCGGGGCGCAGCGTCAGCGTGACCTTGCGTCCCATGTGCAGCCCGACTCCGGACGCCCGGGTCACCGACTTGATCGTGCGCTGTCTGATCATGTGGGTCTGCTTGTTGCGCGGCGCCCGCCTGCGCGCCGCCGCAGTTCGCTCCCGGCCGCGGAAAGCCCCCCGTTCCGACCAGGATTGTCCTTTCCGGCCAAGGTGTTGGAGTCTAGCACGCGCGCCGGGGCGCAGGCCATTCCAGGTTGAGCGCGCGCCCGAGGCGGGGGCGCGGCGTGCCCGCCGCGCGCGACCCGCTCCGGTCCGGCCCTAGTCCGCCTGCTTGCGCAGGAACGCCGGGATGTCGTAGCGGTCCACCCCGCTCGCGGCGAGCGCCTCGACGGTCGAATTGCGGTTCTTGCGGAACACCGCCGGCGCGCTGTCGAGCGCCCCGTAGTCGACCGACGCGACCGGCTGGTTGTCGGTGCCGGTGCGCTGCACGACGAGCTGCGGCTTCGCGCTGCGCGCGAGCTCGCGCGCGCCGAGCCCGGGCGCGACCACGGTCACGCGCAGGTTGTCGCCCATCTCC
>DAOMBL010000671.1:0-1525 GCA_035427325.1 Casimicrobiaceae bacterium | reverse complement strand
CGCTGCCGCGTTCGCGCGCAGGCACTGCAGCGCTTCGGCGCCGCCGGGGGGCACCCCGCGGCAATTCGCGATGAAGTCGCTGCGGCACGCCGACCGGATGGCGTCGGCCTGGTCGGACGTCGGCTGCTGCGCGACCGCGGACGTCGTCGCGAAGAGCGACAGGGCGAGCGTGGCCCACGGTCTCGGGTGTGTCGTCACGTTCGGTTCCTTCGTGGTGGCGGAGGGCGGCCGGGCGCACATGTCCCCGATGCGCGGAGCGCACTTCGCGCTTGCGACCTTCGTCCGGGCCCGCGACAGTAGCGCGAACCCTTCGGTCCGGGCAACGGGAAAATCGGACGCGCGCGGGCCTCGATCGCACCTGCGGGCCGCGCCTCGCGCACTTGCGGGCGGAAGGGACCGGGCGTGCGCGCATCGCCGCGGCGCCTGACACACTCATCAGCATGCGTCGTGCGCGAGGCGCGCACGCTTCGCCGTCCCCGGCGCGTGGGACGGCGAAGGTCCGGTCGGATTGCCGCTACTGCATGTGCTGCCCGCCGTTGATCGCGATGTTCGCTCCGGTGAGGAACGCGGCCTCGTCGCTCGCGAGATACGCGACGAGCCCCGCGACCTCCTCGGGCTTGCCCAGGCGGCCCATCGGGATCTGCGGGATGATCTTGCTGTCGAGCACGTCCTTCGGGATCGCCATCACCATCTTCGTGCCGATGTAGCCGGGCGAGATCGTGTTGACGGTGACGCCCTTCCGCGCTACTTCGAGCGCGAGCGCCTTGGTGAAGCCGTGCATGCCGGCCTTCGCCGCCGAGTAGTTGGTCTGCCCGAACGCGCCCTTCTGGCCGTTGACCGACGAGATGTTGATGATGCGACCCCAGCCGCGGTCGACCATGCCATCGCAGACCTGCTTCGTCATGTTGAAGCAGGAGTCGAGGTTGGTCTTCATCACCGCGTCCCAGTTGACCTTGTCCATCTTCTTGAAGGTCATGTCGCGCGTGATGCCCGCGTTGTTGACCAGCACGTCGATCGGGCCGACCTCGGCGGTGACCTTCTGCACGCAGGCGGCCGCGGAGTCGTAGTCGGCGACGTCGCATCCGTAGGCGCGGAAACCGTAGCCCTGCTTGTTCATCGCGTCGAGCCATTCGGACGCCTTGGCGTTGCCGGGCGAGTGCGTGGTGACGACCTTGTAGCCCAGCGCCGCGAGCTTGATGCAGATCGCTTCGCCCAGGCCTCCCATGCCGCCGGTGACGAGCGCGACGCGCGGGGTCTTCAGGACCATGATGCGGCCTCCTTGGTGAGGGTTCGTGGGTGTCGGTTCGGCGCCCGAGGCGCGAGGTCGTCGCGCACCGGTGTCACGGCCGCAGCCTGACATCCGGGCAAGACGCGGACATGGTAGCGCAGCCCGCGCCCTCGCGCTCGCGGTCCGCGGGGGAAGTCCGGTCGCTGCGCCGCAGCGTTCAGCGGGTGGGTTCGGTTACGTAGCGGCCCGGCGCAGGATCGAGCGGCGGGTGGTCCCGGTTGCCGGGCTTCGCCGGCG
>DAOMBL010000670.1:0-1529 GCA_035427325.1 Casimicrobiaceae bacterium | reverse complement strand
TCACGAAGGCCGGCCTCCCGATCGGCCTGCAGATCCAGGGGGAGGCCTTCGCCGAGGCGCGGCTGCTCGCGGTCGCGCACCGCTACCAGCAGGCGACCGACTGGCATCGCCGCCGCCCGCCGGCGGCCTGAACGCGCCCCCTCGGGCGGTCCGGACTGCTAGAATCGCCCGCGACCGCACCTGGTGCGCCGATTGTCATTCGGGGAGGACGCCATGCCGCTTCGCCACCGCCACGCCGCCGCCGCGGCCGGATTCGCGTGCACGTTCGCGTTCGCGACGCTCGCCGCCGCCGACACCATCACCGTGATCACCTCGTTCCCGAAGGAACTCACGGCGGCCTACAAGAAGGCATACGAGGCGAAGTTCCCGAACGACAAGCTCGAGATCCTCAACAAGAACACGGCCGCGGGCATCGCCTACGTCCGAGAGCAGGCGGCCGGCAGCCGCCCCGAGGTGTTCTGGGCCTCCGCGCCCGACGCCTTCGAGGTGCTCTCGGCGCACAAGCTCCTGCAGAAGGCGAACCTCGCCAATCCCGCGGTGCCCGCGAAGATCGGCGCCTATCCGATCAACGACCCCGACGGCTACTACTACGGGCAGGCGCTCGCCGGCTACGGCATCATGTGGAACACGCGCTACGTCGCGGCGAACAAGCTTCCCGAAGCGCGCGAGTGGGCCGACCTCGCGCGGCCCGAGTTCTTCGGACACGTCGCCATCAGCAGCCCGTCTCGGTCGGGCACCACGCACCTCACCGTCGAGACCATCCTGCAGGGCGAGGGCTGGAAGAACGGCTGGGCGCAGATGCTCGCGATTTCGGGCAACTGCGCGGCGATCACCGAGCGCAGCTTCGGCGTGCCGGAGGGCGTCGCCAACGGACAGTTCGGCTACGGGCTGGTCGTCGACTTCTTCGGCCTCGCGGCGAAGTACTCGGGCCTGCCGGTCGACTTCGTGTACCCGTCGGTGACCGCGATCGTGCCGGCCAACATCGGCCTGATCGACGGCTCGAAGTCGCCGGAGGGCGGCAAGCGCTTCATCGGATACGCGCTCTCCGAGGAAGGCCAGCAGTTGCTGCTCGACAAGGCGATCAGCCGGCTGCCGGTGCTGCCGGCCACCTACGCGAAGGCCCCGGCGGGCTACCCCAACCCGTTCGCCGGCAAGATCCAGGCGAAGGTCAACTTCGATTCCAACCTGTCCGAGTCGAGGTACTACGTTGTGCGCGCGCTCTTCGACCAGACCGTCACCTTCCGGCACAAGGAACTCGTCGAGGCGACGCGCGCGATCCACGCGGCGGAAAAGCGCCTCGGAGGGCGGTCGAGCCGCGAACTCGACGAGGCGCGGCGGCTCGCGTACTCGCCGCCGATCGACGAGAAGCAGGCCGTCGACAAGGCGCTCGTCGCGCTGTTCACCGCCGACAAGAAGGACGCCGAGGCCAGCAAGCGCCGCGCGCAGGTCGAGGACGAGTGGACGACGCGTGCGCGCACCAACTACGCCCGCGCCGTCGAACTCGCCAATTCCGTGAAGTGACCGCGCTG
>DAOMBL010000669.1:0-1538 GCA_035427325.1 Casimicrobiaceae bacterium | reverse complement strand
GCCGCGGTCGCGAGCACGACGCCGGCCACCGGCGCGCTCCCCCCCAACGCCATACCGGTGCTCGAGTACTACGACGCCGGGTCCGACCACTATTTCATCACCGCGGACCCGAACGAGATCGCGCATCTCAACCTCTACATGCCTCAGTGGCAGCGCACCGGCGCGGTGTTCTTCGCCTATCCGGCGGCGTTCCTCGCGCCGCCTGGCGCGCAGCCCGTGTGCCGGTTCTACGCCGGCGGACTCATCGGCTCGCACTTCTTCACGGCGAACGCGGCGGAATGCGCATTCGTGCAGTCGCGCTGGTCCGGCGTGTGGGCGCTCGAGAATGCCGCGGCGTTCTACATCGAGGTTCCCGACGCCGCCGGCGCCTGCCGCGAGGGCACGATCCCGGTCTACCGCTTCTTCAACAACCGGCAGGACGCGAACCACCGCCATACGCCCGATCGCTCGGTCCGGCGCGCGATGGTCAACCGCAGCTGGGTGCCCGAGGGGACGAACGGCGTCGCGTTCTGCTCGCCGATCTGACCGCGCGTGCCGGCATCCGCGAACCGGCGATCCGGTATAATCGCCGATCCGCGGAGAGATGGCCGAGTGGTCGAAGGCGCCTGACTCGAAATCAGGTATACGGCAACGTATCGGGGGTTCGAATCCCTCTCTCTCCGCCAGTTCCAGGACGCCAGGCCCGCCACGGGCCTGGCGTTTCGCTTCATGGACCGCGGCGCGCCAGCGCGTCGCGGGCCGACCGGTTCCAGGCCCCGTCACCGTCCAGCAGTCCACGATGAGCATCGACGGCAGGTTCGGCTTCGGCGTCGTCGGCGGCCTGGGTGCGCTCGCCGGGGCCGACGTCCTGCAGCGCCTCATCCGGGCGATCGACGCCGGGAGCGCGCACGACCGCTTCGCGATCGTATTCGAGCAGCAGAGTTTTCCCGGCGACACGCATCGCGCGGACGACGGCTACGATCCGACCGCGCGCAAGCTGCACGCCTTCAGCCTGATCCGCCGGCTCGAGACCCGCGGCGTCGATGCGATCCTGCTGCCCTGCTTCATCAGCCACACGTTCGTCGACGAGATCGCGGCCAACGTGAACACGCCGATCGTCGACCTGATGGAGGCGCTGCGCTCGGCGCTCGCGTCGCGCCATCCGCGGGCGCGCCGCATCGGCGTGCTGACGTCGACTTACGTCCGCAGCACCGGGCTGTTCGAGCGCAGGCTCGACGCGCCGATGTCGATCGTCCATCCGTCGCCCGACGGGCAGGCCGCGCTGATGGACGCGATCTACGCGGACGGCGGCGTCAAGTCGGGACAGGTCGCGCCCGCGACGGTCGAACGCCTGGTCGCGGTCTGCAACGACCTCGCGCGCAGCGGCTGCGACGCGATCGTACCGGGATTCACCGAACTCTCGCTCGTCCTGCCGCGCATCGCCGCGAAGGTCGCCTGCCCGATCCTCGATCCGAACCCCTGCTACGTCGAGTACGCGCTCGCCGAGCCGATCCGCAGGCCGCGCAAGCCGTTCAAGATCGGCGTGGTCGGCGGCGTGG
>DAOMBL010000668.1:0-1541 GCA_035427325.1 Casimicrobiaceae bacterium | reverse complement strand
GATGGCGATGACGGCGCGCGAGCGCTACGCCGAGTACGCGACGCTGAAGGCGCTGGGCTTCAGCGGCGGCTTCATCGCCGGGCTCGTCGTCGCCGAGTCGATGGGCCTCGCGCTCGTCGCGGGACTCGCGGGGGTCGCATCGACCTTCCCGCTCGCCGCGGCGTTCGCCGACGCGATGGGCACGCTGTTCCCGGTGTTCTTCGTCTCCGACCGGACGGTGGCGCTGCAGGTCCTCGCGGCGCTCGTGGTCGGGCTCGTCGCGGCGGCCGTGCCGGCGTGGCGCGCCGCGCGGATCCGCATCGTCGACGGCCTGCGGGCGATCGCGTGATCCGATGAGCGTCCCGTTCTCCTACGTGGTGCGCAATCTCGCGGCCCGCCGGCTCACCACCGCGCTCACGGCCGGCGGGATGGCGCTCGTCGTCTACGTGTTCGCGACGGTGCTGATGCTGGCGGCCGGTCTCGAGCGGACGCTGGTCGCGACCGGCAGCGACGACAACGTCGTGCTGATCCGGCGCGGCTCGCAGACCGAGATCCAGAGCGGCATCGACCGCACGCAGGCGGCGATCGTCGAGTCGCTGCCGGGCATCGCGACCGGGGCGGACGGCCGGCGCCTCATCTCGAAGGAGCCGGTCGTGCTGATCAGCCTCGCCAAGCGCGAGTCCGGCAAGCCGTCGAACGTCGTGATCCGGGGCGTGACGCCCGAGGGGTACGCGCTCCGGCCGCAGGCGCGCATCGTCGCGGGGCGGCTGCCGCGCCCGGGCACGGCGGAGGTGATCGCGGGACGCGCGATCGCGGACGGCTTCCGGGGCGCGGGCCTCGACGAGTCCGTGCGCTTCGCGTCGCGCGACTGGACCGTCGTCGGCGTGTTCGATGCGGGAGGCACGGGCTTCGACTCCGAGATCTGGGGCGACGCCGAGCAGATGCTGCAGGCGTTCCGGCGCGCAGGCTACTCGTCGCTGATCTTCCGGCTCGCCGATGCTTCGCGCTTCGACGAGGTGCGCGACGCGATCGCGGCCGACCCGCGTCTCACGCTCGAGGCCAAGCGCGAGACGCGCTTCTACGCCGACCAGTCCGAGGCGCTCGCCAAGTTCATCACCTGCCTCGGCACGTCGATCTCGGCGATCTTCTCGCTCGGCGCGATCATCGGCGCGATGATCACGATGTACGCGTCGGTCGCCTCGCGCACCGGCGAGATCGGCACGCTGCGCGCGCTCGGATTCTCGCGCGCGGCGATCCTCGCGGCGTTCCTGGTCGAATCGCTGCTGCTCGGGTTCGCCGGCGGCCTCGTCGGGCTGGCCGGGGCGTCGGCGATGCAGGCGTTCTCGATCTCGACGATGAACTTCCAGACCTTCGCGGAGGTCGCGTTCTCGTTCGCGCTCACCCCGGGCATCGTCGCGGCGTCGCTCGCGTTCGCCCTGGCGATGGGGTTCGTCGGCGGCTTCCTCCCGGCGGCCCGCGCGGCGCGCATGAGGATCGTCGATGCGCTGAGGGCCGCGTGACGATCGACCTCGCGACGTTGCGCCGCTACGCGGTCGCCCGGA
>DAOMBL010000667.1:0-1558 GCA_035427325.1 Casimicrobiaceae bacterium | reverse complement strand
GGAATCGCCCTGGCGCAGCCGCACCAGGACCGCTCGATACTGGAACATCTCGAATCTCCTGCGTCCCACCGCGTCCCCCGGAACAAGTCCGGAAGGGTAGCGGTGAACCGCCTCAGTTCGAGATGCCCGTCACTCCCCCACTGGCTCCTATATGCCGATCAGCAACTGGCGCCATTACGGCGATCACGCCGTGGCTCCTATATGCCGATCCGGCGCTGGCTCCTTTATGCCGATCATGCGGTGGCTCCTATATGCCGATCGCTGACAACGACGCGCCAGCGAGACGCGAACTCGGCAGCTTGTCTCTCGGCGAGGTCTGCCTTCCTTAGAGCATCAAGATAGATGGCCGTTCCGCCTACATCGGCATAGGCTGCAAGGGCAAGACTTCCAAGATCGACCAGTTTGATGCCAGAGTCCATATGTTGGGCGTGTACAGGAATACTTACTTCATCTCAAATGCATCGTGCGCAAGCGCCACGGCTTGATCTGTATGCGGGCAACCATATGGTGCTCGAGCAAGAAGCGGGATTCCGAGATTCTGAGCGCGACGGTTGTAGGTAACTGCGGTGCCCATCAGCACATTGTCGGAACTCCGGAACAATTGAACTTCCGATCGGAAGATGTAGGGCTCGCCTGTCTGCACGTCCGTGCTCGTGTACTTCATGTAGTGTGACTGCCCCGGCTTCGGGTACATGAGTGCGCGTATGTCCACCTTGCCATCCGCTTGCAGCAGCGCCGCGGGCGCCGGCTCACGCACGTAGACCTTGACTCGTCCGTCCTTCTTGCAGAGTTCGTCGACCTTCCGATCGGCGAGCAGCAGGTCCAACCCGCAACCGGAGAGCAACGCGGCAAGCATCGCGACGACCACGACACGATGAGTCTTCACGAATCACCTCCGCCACATGATGACGAAGCGACGATTCCGACCAGTGCTCCCTTCGTGTCGCGAGCTTCCCGGCTTCCGTTGCTGCGCCCGCGACCGAATCATCGGAGACGGTACGCCGATGTGCAATCGTCCGAAAGGCCTAGGTCCGTCGGGACACGATAGGTGGTGAGGCAAGGCAACTGCTACGGATTGGTCACTCCGCAACACGCTGAATCGAAAAGGCAGTCAAGCACCCAGGCCCGCGACCATCGAGAGGCCAGACTTCGCGCGAACGTTGGTGAACTTCGCCGGGTCGTAGGCGCCGCCGGTGATGTTGTAGATCCTCGCGATCTGGTCGAGCACCGGACGGTTCGTCAGTCCCCCGAGGCCGGGCGCGTTGAACAGGTACGCGTGGTCGACGTGCTGCGGGAACTCGAGGCCGAGGCCGGTCGCGAGGAATCCGCCGAGCGAGTGGCCGGTGACCGAGAAGTGCTGAGGAAGCGTGCCGTCGGCGATCCACTCCTGCACCTTGGCGCGCAGCGACTGGTACTGGCCCTGATACTTGGGGGATCCGAGGAGGGCAATGGATACGATGTCCGTGCCAATGTCGCTCTTGTCGTCCGTTCCGCGGATGGCGAGGACGCGCTCGTGCGACTGCGTGTTCTCGAACACGGTGACCGACAGGCCGTTGGT
>DAOMBL010000666.1:0-1561 GCA_035427325.1 Casimicrobiaceae bacterium | reverse complement strand
GAAGCGCGGACACGGCGGGCTGGGGAGTCCCTGGCTGGCGCGGCGGTCCGGGCCGGACGCGCATGCGCCGGCCGCGCGCGAATGATAACGATTCGTATTGTTGTCGGCAACGCCCGCCCCCCCGGCGACCTGAACGTCCGCCGCGATCCGCGGATCCGGATCGGGATCGCGTCAGCGGGCGAGCCAGCCCCGGGAGATCGCCTTCGCGATCGCCTCGTGGCGATTCAGCGCGGAGAGCTTGGCGAGCGCATTGCCGATGTGGAAATCCACCGTCCGCGAGGCGATCCCGAGCTTTCCGGCGATGTCGCGGCTGGTGAGGCCGTTCGCCGACAGCGCGAGGCACGACCGCTCCCGCTCGGTGAGACGCTCCGGCGCGGACGCGGCGGGCACCGCGTGCTCGACCGGGGTGTGGCGGCACGCGTGGATCGCGCGCGCGAGCCACATCGCGTCGTCGAGCCGGTCGATCATCGCGCGGCGGCGAGCGGCATCGACCGGCGAGGTCGACGAATCGAAGGCCACGATCGCGCTGCCGCGCGGCGAGGCGAGGGGGATCGCGAGGCCGCTGCGGATGCCCTCGCGCGCCGCGGCGTCGAAGAAGTGCTGCGGCCGCCCGACGGCCGCGATCGTGCCCCCGTCCCACACGCAGGGCAGGCCGTGGACGAGCGTGGGCGCGAGGCGCGGATCGACGTCGAACCAGCGCTCGCTGGCGTACCGCACCAGCCAGGGCTGGCTCCACGTGGACCACAGCAGGGGTTCCGTGGGCTGGTCCGAATCCGCCATCGGCCGGAGGAACGTGGACACGCCGTCGAAGCCGAGATCGCGCGCCCAGCGCCGGATCAGGTGCGTCGGCGCTTCGATCGCGTCCCTCGCACCGGTTCCTGGCAGGGGCACCGGGACGGCGGCCGAGTGCATCGGGACGGAGGAGCGGATGGAAGTCATGGCCAGACGCTCGATCGTTGGCCCGGCGATGCTAGCGCGACCCATGCTGTCGTGTACAAGCCGGCGACAAACGGTCGCTTCGCGCATCGAACATCGCGACCCGGATGGCGCGCGAGGTCGCGACCCCATGTCAGTGTCATGGGCGCGCTCTCCGCCGGATCGCGCGCCGGGCGCGCCATTCCGCGCGGCTGCCTTGCGCCCCGGGCAGACAAGGCATCCGGCCTGCAGCGATGCAGCAGCGGACCGTGCCCCGTTCGCGGCCGATGATCGCGATCAGTGCTTCGAAGCGCCGGGTAGGCCGGTGACGCGGGTGCCCGGCTGGATGCCGCGCTCGGCGAACCAGCCCTTGCGCATCTCCAGCGCGTAGAGCGCGAGGCCGCGCGAGGGCACGCCGGTCTCGTCGCGCGGCGCCATGTCCTCGATGTTGAGGATGCGCCCCTGCGCGTCGATGAAGGCGATCGACAGCGGAACGTAGGTATTGCGCATCCAGAACGAAAGCGGTTGCGGCTCCGGGAACACGAACAGCATCCCTCGGTCGGGCGGCAGGTTGAAGCGGTACATGAGTCCGGTCTGGCGCTCCGGTGGCGTGGCCGCGACCTCGGCGTCCACCGGGTGGCTGCCG
>DAOMBL010000665.1:0-1576 GCA_035427325.1 Casimicrobiaceae bacterium | reverse complement strand
GGCCCGGTGACGCCTGTGTTGTTCTTGTTGCTGCGGCGAATATGCCAGACGCGTATGCCGTAGTCATCAAGAGGGCGTGACAAAGGTCACGCCCCCCCGGGGAGGAAAGTCACGCTGCCGCTGCACTTTCGGCGCGTCTGTCGAGAGCGCGACAGCGCGCGCGATCAGCGGTGCGCGTCGGGCGACGAACGGTGCGCGCGCGGCGCGAGCGCCGCCGCCTGCCGCAGCGCTTCCACCATGCTGCGCTCGTCGGCGCGGCCGGTGCCGGCGATGTCGAACGCGGTGCCGTGGTCGACCGAGGTGCGCAGGACCGGAAGCCCCGCGGTGACGTTGACGCCGGTGTCGAACGCCACCGCCTTCACCGGGGCGTGACCCTGGTCGTGGTACATCGCGACGATCAGGTCGAACTCGCCCTTGCGCGCGCGGTGGAACAGCGTGTCGGCGGGGAGCGGCCCCTCGACCTTCCAGCCGCGCGCGACGCAGGCGCGGATCGCCGGCGCGATCTTCGTCGCCTCTTCCCCGCGCCCGAACAGCCCCGCCTCCCCGGCGTGCGGGTTGATGCCGCACACGGCGATGCGCGGATCGGCGACTCCGGCGCGCCGGACGAGGTCGCGGCCGCGCGCGATCGTTCGCTCGACGAGCGGCGCGTCGATGCGCTCGATCGCGTCGAGCAGGCCCATGTGCGTGGTGACGTGGATCACGCGCAGGCCGGGCGCGATCAGCATCAGCGACACCTCGGGCGTTCCGGTGAGCTGCGCGAGGATCTCCGTGTGCCCGGGGAAGCGGTGTCCGGCGGCGTTGAGCGCCTCCTTGTTGGGCGGCGCGGTGCAGATCGCGTCGACCTCGCCGGCGAGCGCGAGCGCGACGGCGCGCTCGACGAAGCGGTACGCCGCCTCGCCGCAGGCGGTCGACAGCGCGCCGAACGGCGCATCCGGCGGCACCAGGCCGAGGTCGATGCAGTCGACGGCGCCGGGTTCGCAGGCGGCCTCGCCGGGCTGCGCGATCGCGCGCAGCGCCAGCCGGGAGCCGACGATCGCGCCGGCGCGCACGAGGCGTCTCGCGTCGCCGACCACCAGCGGCCGCGCGATCGCGTAGAGCTCGCGGTGCGCGAGCGCCTTCATGATCACCTCCGGCCCGACGCCGGCGGCGTCGCCCATCGTGGTCGCAATGCGGGGTCGCGTCGGCACGGCGCGCGGGCTCAGTCGCGCAGGTCGGGCGCCTGCGCCTCGGCGAGCGAGCGGATCTGGAACTTGCCGTCGTCGCGGAAGAGCCACGTCTCGGCGATCTCGAGCGTGCCGCGGCGGAGCAGGCTCGCCGGCGGCGCGGGAAGCGCCCCGGCCGCGCGCACGCTCGCGATCGCGGCCCGCTCCTGGGGCGGGTGGCGCGAACGCAGGGTCTTGAGGGCGGTCACCTTGTCGTTGCGATCGACGGTGAACTGGAGCACGACCACTGCGTGCAGGATGTCGGGAGGCTGGCCTTCGAAAGTCTGCGCCGGGTTCGCCGCGAGGATGCGCTGCCCCACCGTGCGCTTGTAGGCGTCGAGCGGCGTCCGGGGCGGCGGCAGCTTCGGCGCCGG
>DAOMBL010000664.1:0-1580 GCA_035427325.1 Casimicrobiaceae bacterium | reverse complement strand
TCGTCGGGCCGGCTCTTCGTCGACGGGCAGGACATCACGACGCTGACGCTTTCGAGCCTGCGGCGCCACATCGCGATGGTGTCGCAGGACGTCCTGCTGTTCGACGACACGATCCGCGCCAACATCGCCTACGGCGCGATGGCGCGCGCCGACGACGCCGCGGTCGAACGCGCCGCGGCCGCGGCGCACGCGCTCGAGTTCATCCGCGCGCTTCCGCAGGGTTTCGATACGCCGGTCGGCGAGCAGGGCGTGCGGCTCTCGGGCGGACAGCGCCAGCGCATCGCCATCGCGCGGGCGCTCCTGAAGGACGCGCCGGTCCTGATCCTCGACGAGGCGACGAGCGCGCTCGACAGCGCGTCCGAGCGGCTGGTCCAGGCGGCCCTCGACACGCTGATGCGCGGGCGCACGACGATCGTCATCGCGCACCGCCTGTCCACGATCGAGCACGCCCACCGCATCGTCGTGCTCGATCGCGGCCGCATCGTCGAGGTGGGCACGCACGCCGAGCTGATCGCGCGCGACGGTCCCTACGCGCGGCTCCACCGGATCCAGTTCGCCACCGCCGGCGGATGAGTTCCGCGCTCGCGATCGCCCACACCGAGGCCTCGATGGGCTGGGGCGGGCAGGAGATCCGCGTCCTCTCCGAGGCCCGCGGGTTCCTCGACCGCGGCCACCGGGTCGTGCTCTACGCGTCGCGCGGCGCGCGCATCGCCGAGGAGGCGCCGTCCTACGGCGTGCCGCACGTCGAGCTGCCGATCGGCGCGAAGCGCCCGGCCGGCGTGTTCGCGCTCGCGCGCGCGTTCAGGGTCGATCGCCCGGACGTCGTCAACACGCACAGCTCGACCGACAGCTGGCTCGCGGCCATCGCGTGCCGCTTCGTGCGTCCGGCGCCCGCGATCGTGCGCACGCGCCATGTCTCGGTGCCGGTGCCCCGGGATCCCGCGACACGATGGCTCTACGGCCGGGCGACCGCGCGGGTCGTGACCACCGGCGACGCGCTCGCGCGCCAGCTGGTCCGCGACAACGGGCTCGATCCGTCGCGCGTCGAGTCCGTGCCGACCGGCATCGATTTCGAGCGCTTCGGAACGATCGCGCGCGACGCCGCGCGACGCTCGCTCGGCCTGCCCGCGGACGCGCCGATCGTCGGCATCGTCGCGACGCTGCGAAGCTGGAAGGGCCACCGTCACCTGCTCGACGCGATGGCGCGCCTCGCCGATCCGCGTGCGATGCTCGTGGTCGTCGGCGACGGCCCGCAGCGCGAGGCGCTCGTTCGCCAGGTCGACTCCCTGGGCCTCCGGGCGCGCGTGCGCTTCGCCGGCCAGCAGCGCGACGTGGCCCCGTGGTACGCCGCCTTCGACGTCTTCGTGCTGCCGTCCACCGCGAACGAGGGCGTGCCGCAGGCGCTGCTCCAGGCGATGGCCTCCGGCGTTCCCTGCGTGACCACCGATGCGGGCGCGATCCCCGAGATCGCGCGTCACGACGCCACCGCCCTCGTCGTGCCGACCGAAGACCCGGGCGCGCTCGCAGGAGCGATCGATCGCCTGCTCCGCGATCGCGCGCTGGGCGCGCGACTCGGCGCG
>DAOMBL010000663.1:0-1593 GCA_035427325.1 Casimicrobiaceae bacterium | reverse complement strand
GAAGAGGTCGCCTTCGTAATGGAGGTCGATCAGGTGCGCGACGACCTCGGTGTCGGTCTGGCTCTCGAACGCGTAGCCGCGCGCCTCCAGCATCGCGCGGAGCGCCTCGTGGTTCTCGACGATTCCGTTGTGCACGAGCGCGATGCGACCGGAGCGCCGTGCCGTCGCGTCCGTGCCCGGGCCGTGCGAGAAATGCGGATGTGCGTTGGAAACCGACGGCGCGCCGTGCGTCGCCCAACGCGTGTGGGCGATGCCCGTTCCGCCTTCGATGTGCTCGCGCTTCACCGCGGCATCGAGTTCGGCGACGCGTTCGGTGCTGCGCGAGCGGGTCAGGGCACCGTCACGATGCACGGCGACGCCGCAGGAGTCGTAGCCACGATACTCGAGGCGCTTCAGGCCCTCGACCAGGACAGGGACGATGTTGCGCGGGGAGACCGCGCCGACGATGCCGCACATCAGGGATCAGGGATCAGAGGACAGGGATCAGAAGCGTAGGCGCAAGCGCTCGACGTATTGCTTCTTTTGTGAAGCTAACATGGAATATTTCACCATGTTCTTATTGCAGTGCTCGATTATTGCAACCAAATCGCATGTTGGCATAATATTGCGCACATGCTCGATGCGGTCGACCTGCGCATCCTGGATCAACTCCAGCGCGACGCGTCGCTGACCAATCTGGAACTCGCGGCGCGCGTCCACGTGTCGCCTGCGACGGCGCTCCGCCGAACGAAATCCCTCGTCGAGGCGGGCTACATCGAGCGGACGGTCGCGCTGCTCTCGCCCGACAAGCTCGCTCCCGGACTCTCCGCGATCGTCGAAGTGATGCTGGAACCGCAAACCGCGCAGACGCTCGACGCCTTCGAGGCGCGCGCGATCGCCGACCCCGCCGTGCAGCAGTGCTACCGGACTGCGAGCGGTCCCGACTTCGTGCTGTTCGCGACCGTGCCCGACATGCCTGCGTGGCACGCGTTCCTGCAGCGCGTGATGACCGACGACGCGCATGTCCGCAACGTTCGCAACTACTTCGTCGCGAAGCGCGCGAAGTTCGCACCCGCGATTCCGCTGCCGCGGCCACCGGCACGGTGATCTGGCGCGGGCGCGTCAGGGCCCGCGGCGGAAGCGGCGCGATCCCCGGTCCGGCGTGCGTTCGCGCTAGCCGGGCGTCGCGTCCCCCTGCGATGCCGCCATGGCGATGCACGCCGCGCACAGGCAAGCGACGCCCTTCGCGCCGGCCGGCAGTCCGTCGAGGAGCGCGGCAGGCACGACCACTTGCGTGCACCAGCAGGGGCGGGGATCGCCCGCGGCCATCGCGCAGGCGTTGACGCCGCCGCAGCGCGGGCAGTGCGAGGGGTCGTATCCCGTCGCGACGGCCCCTTCGCGACCGCTCGAGAGGGAGTTCGTCATGTCGTATCGTTCGGTTCGCGCGCGGGCTGTCGGGCTGAAGCATGATGCACAGCAGGGATGCTGCATCCCGTCGGGCTGAAGCCCGAGCCGTCGGGCTGAAGCCCAAGCCGTCGGGCTGAAGCCCAAGCCGTCGGGCTGAAGCCCGACCCACAATGGAGTGCGGCAGCCCGTCGGGCTGAAGCCCGACCC
>DAOMBL010000662.1:0-1598 GCA_035427325.1 Casimicrobiaceae bacterium | reverse complement strand
GTGCGCGACTCGAGATGGTGGTCGATGACGTCGCGCATGAGTCGCTTGGCCTCCACGGCGGTGGCCGCATCGTCGAAGCGTCCGGTGGCGAGCGCCACGAGCGTCGCCCCGCGCACGAGCGGCCAGCGCACGCCCGGCGGCGGCGCGTGCCGCCGCGCGCCCCGGTCGAACGCGTAATGGTAGCGCGCGCCGGGATCGATCGCGGCGCCGCTGTCGGCATCGACCGCGAGTTCGAGCGCGTAGCCCAGTTCCGCGAGCAGCGCGACCTCGAATCGACGCAGCACCGGCGCCTGGGCGTCGCGCTGCGCGAGCGCGGCGAGCGCATCGCGGTACACGTCGAAGAGCCGCGGATGCGGATCCTCGCGCGGCAGGAGCTTCAGCAGCAGTTCGTTGAGGTAGAACCCGCAGAGGAGCGCCGAACCGGACAGGAGCGGCAGGCCCCCGCGCCACTCGGCACGTAGCAGGGTCTTGAGTTCCCCCGCTCCATACCACGACAGCGACACCGGCTGGAAGGCCTGCAGCACGCCGTGGAGTTCAGACCGCGGCCGCTTCGCGCCACGCGCGACCATCGCGATGCGACCTTCCTCCCGCGTGAACGCCTCCACGAGGAGACTCGTCTCCTTGTACGGCCAGCCGTGCAGTACGAAGCCTTCGCGGTCGTCGCGCCGGTCGATTTCGCGGCGTGCCATCGGGTCCGCGTTGCCGCGTCAATATCCGAGCCGGGCGAGCGTCGCGTCGTCGCTCGCCCAGCCCTTCTTGACGCGCACCCAGACTTCCAGGTGCACCCGCCCCCCGAACAACCTCAGCATCGACTTCCGGGCCTCGGTCGCGATCGCCTTCATCGTCGCGCCGCCTTCGCCCAGCAGGATCGCCCGCTGGCCGGGCTTGTCGACCCACACGACCGCGTGGATGCGGCGCGTGTCGCCCTCGTGCCGGAACGACTCGATCCCGACCGTCGTCGCGTAGGGCAGCTCGTCGCCCAGCCGCCTGAAGATCTGCTCGCGCAGGTACTCGGCGGCGAGGAAGCGCTCGTCCCGGTCGGTGACGTCGTCCGCGCCGAAGAGCGGCGGACCCGCCGGCAACAGCGTCACGATCGCGTCCGTCAGCACGTCGAGCGACATGCCGCGCTCGGCGGACAGCGGCACGATCGCCGCGAACGGGCGCAATGCGGCAACCTCCGCGATTCGCGGGAGCAGCGAGGCCTTGTCCGCGATCGCGTCCACCTTGTTCAACGCCACGACGGTCGGCTTGCCTTCGGGGACGAGCGCGAGCACGCTGCGGTCGGGCGCGGTGATGCGAGCGCCGTCGACCACCCAGACGACGACGTCGACTTCGGCGAGCGCCTCCAGGACCGCCCGGTTCAGGCGCGCGTTGAGCGGAGAGGCGTGCCGCGTCTGGAACCCGGGTGTGTCGACGAAGACGATCTGTGCATCCGGAGTCGTCAGGATGCCGTTGATCCGGTGGCGCGTCGTCTGCGGCTTGCGCGACGTGATGCTGATGCGCTCGCCGACGAGCGCGTTCAGCAGCGTCGACTTGCCGACCGGCGGGCGGCCGACGATCGCGACGAACCCGCAGCGATGGACGGATGCCGCCGCGTC
>DAOMBL010000661.1:0-1602 GCA_035427325.1 Casimicrobiaceae bacterium | reverse complement strand
GCAGGAAGACCCCGACGACGCCGACGCCGGTTCCGCGGACATCAACCAGACCGCCTGAACGGCGCGCGGGCGCCGCTTGACCGCCGCCGACCGACCCGGTAAGGTGGGTACCTGCGCCGATTTGAAGCACAGCTTGCGGGCGCCCGCGGTCCTGCGGACATCGATCCCGGGACACCGCGCGACAAACAAATCCGGCTAAAGCGTGGGCAACCCGCTTTGCGCCGCGCAGGCCAAAGCGGGTTTTGCTTTTCCGGCGGACGTCACGAGCATGAGCGAACAGTTTGATTTCGACACCCAGGCCGTCCGGGCCGGGATCCAGCGCAGCGCGTTCAACGAGCACTCCGAGGCGCTCTACCTGACCTCGAGCTTCGTGTTCCGGGACGCGGCGCAGGCCGCCGCGCGCTTCTCCAACGAGGAGCCGGGCTACGTCTATTCGCGCTTCAGCAACCCGACGGTCACCGCGTTCCAGGAGCGGCTGGCCGCCCTCGAGGGCGGCGAGGCCTGCGTCGCCACCGCCTCGGGCATGTCCGCGATCCTCGCCTGCGCGATGGGGCTGCTGAAGAGCGGCGACCACATCGTGTCCTCCTCGAGCATCTTCGGCGCGACGGTGCAGCTCTTCGCCACCGTGCTCGGCCGGTTCGGCGTCGACACGACCTTCGTCGCCGGGGCGGATCCGAGCGCGTGGACGCGTGCGCTCCGGCCGACGACGCGCCTCATGTTTCTCGAGACCCCGTCCAACCCGCTCACCGAGGTCGCCGACATCGGCGCGCTCGCGGCGATCGCCCGGCGCGCGGGCGCCGTCCTCGCGGTGGACAACTGCTTCTGCACTCCGGCGCTGCAGCGGCCGCTCGCGCTCGGCGCCGACCTCGTCATCCATTCGGCCACGAAGTACCTGGACGGCCAGGGGCGCGTCCTCGGCGGCGCGGTGGTCGGCCGGCGCGACCTCGTGCTGGACGGGGTGTTCCCCTTCCTGCGCACCGCCGGGCCGAGCCTCTCGCCGTTCAACGCCTGGGTGCTGCTGAAGGGGCTCGAGACCCTGCGCATCCGCATGGAAGCGCAGTCGCAGCGCGCGCTCGCGCTCGCGCGCTGGGTGGAGGCGCATCCGCGCGTCGAGCGCGTCTACTACCCCGGCCTCGCCTCGCACCCGCAGCACGCGCTCGCGCAGCGGCAGCAGTCGGCGGGCGGAGCGATCGTCTCCTTCGACGTGCGCGGCGGGCGCGCCGCCGCGTGGCGGGTGATCGACTCGACGCGCCTGCTCTCGATCACCGCCAACCTCGGCGACACGAAGAGCACGATCACCCATCCGGCCAGCACCACGCACGGCCGCATCAGCGCCGAGGCGCGTGCGGCCGCCGGGATCGGCGAGGGGCTGGTCCGGGTCGCGGTCGGGCTCGAGTCGGTCGCGGACCTCGAGGCCGACCTCGCGCGCGGCCTCGACGGCTAGCTCGCGCGCCTCACTCGAGGTCGACGCTCGCGCACCCGCGGGCGTCGCAGCGCAGGTAGCTCGCGCGCCGGTACCAGTCGGCGAGCACCCAGCGCTCGCACCTCTGCCCGTCGACCTCGTGCGCGTGGCGGCCCGGCCGCTGGGTGTGCCCGTGGACG
>DAOMBL010000660.1:0-1609 GCA_035427325.1 Casimicrobiaceae bacterium | reverse complement strand
CGCGCGCCCGTGTCGGAGGTCGGCGTGCCGCCCGGGTGGCCGCGGCTCGCGGCGAGCAGCGCCTGCACGTAGTCGAGCAACGCCGGCGCGACGTGCAGCGCGGCGGCTTCCCGCTGCCACTCCGAGAGCGTCGCGGCGTCGCACAGCGCGGGCAGGTCGGCGATCCTCGCGCGGCGATCCCCGCCGGCGAGGAGATCGCGCTCGGCCGCGGGGTCCGGGTAACCCAGTTCGAGCGCCATCAGGAAGCGGTCGAGCTGCGATTCGGGCAGCGGGTACGCGCCGATCTGCTCGACCGGATTCTGCGTCGCGATCACGAAGAACGGCTCCGGGAGCCGGCGCGTGTGGCCGTCGATCGAGACCTGCCGCTCCTCCATCGCCTCGAGCAGCGCGCTCTGCGTCTTCGGCGGTGCGCGGTTGATCTCGTCGGCGAGCACGACCGAGTGGAAGATCGGGCCCGCGTGGAAACGGAACGCCGACGTGCGCTCGTCGTAGATCGACACGCCGAGCACGTCGGCGGGCAGGAGGTCGCTGGTGAACTGGATCCGCGCGTACTTGAGGCCGAGCGCGGCGGCGAGCGACTGCGCGAGCGTCGACTTGCCGACGCCCGGAATGTCCTCGATCAGCAGATGGCCGCGCGCGATCATGCACGCGAGCGCGAGCTTCAGCATCTCGTCCTTGCCGACCACGATGCGGGCGAGTTCGCGCAGGATCGACTGCGCGCGTTGCGCGACCGTGACGACCTGCGACGCGGGGCGGACTGTCATCGGGAGGGACCGGAGGGGGTACTCCGGGCACTCTAGCCGCCCGTGACGGCCTCGTCACCCCCGACGATCGCGCGCTACACTCCGTCCATCCGGCACGGGGCTTCCGCGACCCGCCCGCCGGATGCTCCCATTCTTCGTTCGCCTCCCCGCTCCGTGCCCACCGCCTACATCACGCACCCGTCCTGCCTGCTGCACGACATGGGGCCCTACCACCCGGAATGCCCCGACCGACTCCCGGCGATCGGCGACCGCCTGATCGCCTCCGGCATCGACGCGTACCTCATGCACTACGAGGCGCCCGAGGTGACCCGCGAGCAACTCCTGCGCGTCCACGGTGCGGCCTACCTGGCGGAGATCGAGCACACGAGTCCCGATCACGGTCTCGCGTTCGTCGATCCCGACACCGCGCTGTGTCCGCACTCGCTCGACGCCGCGCGGCACGCGGCCGGGGCGGTGGTGCTGGCGACCGACCTCGTGATGTCCGGCGAGTGCCGCACCGCGTTCTGCGCGGTCCGCCCGCCCGGGCACCACGCCGAGCGGCGCCGCGCGATGGGCTTCTGCCTCTACAACAACGTCGCGGTCGGTGCGATGCACGCGCTCGACCGCCACGGTCTCGACCGCGTCGCCGTGATCGACTTCGACGTCCACCACGGCAACGGCACCGAGGACGTGTTCGCGGGCGACGAGCGCGTGCTGATGGCGTCGATCTTCCAGCACCCGCTCTATCCGTACTCCGGCGTCGACCATCCCGCGCCGAACATGGTGAACGTGCCGCTGCCCGAGGGCACCGGCAGCGAGGGCTTTCGCGAGGCGGTCCGCGAGCGCTGGCTGCCCGCGCTCGAAGC
>DAOMBL010000659.1:0-1610 GCA_035427325.1 Casimicrobiaceae bacterium | reverse complement strand
GGGGAGGAGCTGCGCGCGGTAGTTCGATGCCACCTGGTCGCGTCGCGTGCGCGCCTGGAGCATCGCCGTCACGAGTCCCGCGACCACGTGGTTCTGCGACTCGAGGTCCTGGACCTTCTCGATGGCCTCGCGCTGGCGCTCGAGCGCGGCGAGTTCGCTCACGAATCCCTCGCGTCCGAGTTCCGCGTAGCGCTCGGCGGCCGTTCGCACGATCGGCACCACCCGCTCCAGCTTGCGCTCGGCGGCACGGGCGGCGGCCAGTTCCTGCGCGAGGCGCTCCAACGCGGCATGCTCCTGAGCGAGGGCGTCGACGTGTGCCTGCCGGTTCGCGCGAAACTGCGCCAGCGCCGCCCGGAAGGCCTCCTCGTCGTCGTCCGGATGCCGCGACGGCGGTGTGCCCCCGAGTTCGGCGTCGACGCGCCGGCGCTGGAGGTCGCGCCGCACGAGTTCGGCACGCAGCGCGCGCGTCTCCGATGCCGCCAGCGTACCGTCGAGGCGGATCAGCAACTCGCCTTCGACCACGCTCGCGCCTTCGGTCACCAGCACGTCGCGCACCACGCCTGCGTCGACGGGCTGGACCAGCCGCAGTTGCGAGCGGGGCACGAGGCGCCCCTCGGCGGCGACCACCACGTCGAGCTTTCCCAGCACGGCCCATGCGAGGGCGCAGGCACCGAACGCGAGCAGCGCGTGCAAGAGGCGCCGATGCTTCGGCGACGTGCCGACGGTCTCCAGACGTTCCCAGCCCGGAACGAACGCGCCGTCGTCCCCGACACGGCGCGGCGTAGCGATGAACGCGAACACGGCCGGGGGCGTGCCGGGATCGACGACCGGGCGATAGCCGCGGTGTCCTAACGCCCGGCTCCGGAGAACGCTCGCGCATCGACAGGCGTCCGGCGGTGCCTGGCGCGTTCGTCGGCCCGGGGGATGTCGTCAGCGCGCGCGGCGCCGGCGGCCGTGAGGGCCATCGCGTTCGTCGCCGCATGCGCCCCGGCAGTCATCGCAGCGGCAGCCGGACGCACACCGTCGTCGCGGTTACCCATCAGGACCCTCGGCGCGGCAGTGCGTCCGGAGGCTCGACGCCGCGCTGCGCGTCGTGTGCCATCCACCACGGCAATCGAATCGGCGGCGACAGCGCATCCCCATCGTCCTGATCGTCGGCGACATCCGCCAGCGCACCGGCGACATCGGCGGCGGTCACGGCATCCGGATCGAACGCCGGCGGCACCGCGACTGCGCCTGCTGACGCGAAAGCGGGCCTCCCTTCGAGCACGCGCGCGACATCGACTGCCTGCACGGGACCCACGCCCGCCCGGCTGCCGCTGTCGCACACCGGCGCGACTTCCTGCGGTGCGGTCTCGCCCTGCGGCCATCCGGTCCCGGATTCATTGCCCGCCTCGCGAACGCAGGGCGACGTCTCCGGCTCGAACGTCACGCGCGGCTTGAGCGCGGGCAGCAGCCCCGCGCCCGGCTCGCCGGCGTCCTGTTCCGGTGCTGCGACGTGTCCGTTCGCCGGACGCCCCGCCTCGCCAGCGCTCGCGGGCGGCGCGAGGTGGATGCCGAGATCGCCTTCGTGCCAGTTCCGCACGCGAATCTCGTCTCGTCCGGCCGAC
>DAOMBL010000658.1:0-1615 GCA_035427325.1 Casimicrobiaceae bacterium | reverse complement strand
GAACCGGCCGCGGTCCGAGCCCGCCTGCACGCGCTCGATCACCTCGTCGTAGCGCGCGGTCGGCCAGTCCACCCGGATGAAGTTGCGGTCGGCGTAGTCGCGCGCCTCCTCGCGGTGGCGGGCGAGCCCGCAGTACGCGCAGTTCGCGCGGCAGCCCTCCGGGTAGGTCACGAGCAGGTTGAGGCAGTGCGTGCAGGAGACGCGGTGCATCTGCCCCGCCACCAGGCCGAGGGTGATCGCCGCCGCGGTGCTCATCTGCACGTACTCCGGCGAGCGCATCGCCGGCGTGCGCACGTGGGGGTTGGGCCGGTAGAACCGGATCGGCTGCGTGCCGTCGATCACTGCGCTCATTCGTGGCCTTTCTGCGTCGAATCGTCCGCCGCGCCGGCGTCCTCCCGCGCGCGCGCGCGCGCCGCGCCCTGTTCGAGCGTCTTCGCGACGTCCTTGGCGCGCTCCATCGCCTGCGCACCGCCGCGGGTCAGGTCGGCGGTGCCCGAATCCTTCTGCTTGCCGTCGCACGCCGCGAGCGCGGCGGCGCCGACGATGAGTGCGATTGCGGCGAGTCGCGGCATGACGCGCGCCCTACAGCTCGAGGCTGTCCCGGATCGCGGCGATGCCCGCCGCGGCGCAGGCATCGTCCTCCTTGCCGCCGGGCGCCCCGGACACCCCGATCGCGCCGAGGAGGCTCCCGGCCGCCTGGATCATCAGTCCGCCTCCCACCGCGGCGACGCCGGGACGGTGACGCACGCCGCTCGACGGGCCGCCCTGCGTCGCGGCGGCGAGGTCGGTCGTGTCGGTGCGGAAGCTCACCGCGGTCCAGGCCTTGGCGGTGGCCATGTCGGGCGTGTGCGGCCCCGCGAACCGATCGCGCAGCATCACCTGGGCCACTCCCATCCGGTCGACGACCGCCACTGCGACCTGGAACCCGTCGGCCCGGCAGCGCGCCAGCGCCGCCTGCGCCGCCTTGAGCGCGGTGTCGGGCGTCAGCAGGCGCAGGCTGAAGGTCGCGTCCTGCGCGGTCGCGGCGCCCGCCCCCGCAAGGACGATGCCGGCAACCAGGGTCTTCAGCGCGTTCATCTCGTGCTCCCTTTCAGGCCGCGAGGCCGAGCTCGTCCGCCGCGTCGAAATACTCGGGGAACGCGATCCAGCCGCGCCGGTGGAAGGCGTCCGCGTGCGCCTCCGGGCCCTGCAGGCGCGTCGTCAGCCAGTGCCGGCGCGCGACCGCGCGGTCGATCGTCGCCTGGAACTGGTCGCGCACGTCTTCCTCGTAGTCGGCGAGCGCGTCGTGCTCGCCGTCGAGCGCGCGCGCGATGCACGCGCCGGCGGCTTCCCCGGAGATCACCGCGGCGGCGATGCCCGCGCCGCTCACCGGATGCGTGAGCCCGGCCGCGTCGCCGACGAAGAGCGCGTTTCCGACGACCAGGCGCTCGCGCAGGCCGCCGACCGGGATCGGTCCGCCCGTGCGCCCGAGCAGGTCCGGCCCGACGAGGCCATCGCCCGCGAGCTGCCGGTGCAGCGCGTCGAGCGGCGCCTTGAGGTCGGCCGCCAGCCGCGTGTCCAGCCCGAGGCCGAGGTTCGCGGCCGCGCCTTGGGGAAAGAGCCAGGCGTACCCGCC
>DAOMBL010000657.1:0-1620 GCA_035427325.1 Casimicrobiaceae bacterium | reverse complement strand
CGGCGCGCTCTACCTGCCGGCGAAGGCGCGCACGCTTCCCGAAGTGATCGCGAAGGCGCCGCGGCGCATCCAGATGACGCTCCTGCGCAATCTCACGCCGGACCAGCTCGTCGATGCGCTGGTGGACGGCCTCAAGGCGAACAACAGCGACGCCGAACTCGCCGCCGTGAAGGCGCAGCAGGAGCAGATGGTCGCGACGATGAAGGCGTTCGGCGAGGTCAAGGAGAAGGACGTCGTGGCGATCGACTTCGCGAACGGCGCGACGCACATCGGGCTGAACGGCCAGTCGAAGGCGACGATCCCGGGCGATGCGTTCAACGCCGCGCTGACCAAGGTGTGGCTGGGCGAGAAGCCCGCGCAGGACGACCTCAAGAAGGCGATGCTGGGTGGATGAGCGGGAAGGAGCGGCCCCCCGGGACTTCTGGCCCTCCTGCGGCTACAGGCACCTGACCGTCGGCGCGGACCGCCGGCTGACCGTCACCGACGCGTTCCTGCGCGGCTACCTGCTCCGGGCGGAACTCGCGCCTCTGCCCGAATCCTGCGAAGCGGAACTCGCGCTGCACGATGCGCTCGTCGCGAATCCGCGGCGGCCGGTCGGGGAACGCGAGATCGCCGCGATGCGCGACGGGGACGCGCGCGAGAACTATCGGATCTGGCTCCGGTTCCGGGACCGCCTGGCCGCCGCCCCGTCGCTCGAGGCCGCCTACCTGCAGCTCTTTCGCGGCGAAGGCGTCGACGTGCCGCCGCAGTTCGTCCACGAACTCTCCGAGGTGCTGTTGCGCCACATCCTCGGCGACCGCGCCGATCCTCTGGAGGCGCGTGCAGCGGAGATGCTGTTCCGGCCGCAGACCGTCGCCGTTCTCGAGGACGGCGCGGTGATGGCCGCCGCCGAGGCGGTCGTCGAGCTGTATGCGACGACCGGCGGGTTCGGGAACCTGGGCGAACTCCTCGCGTCCAACCGGACTCCGATGCGGACCGTCGATCTCGACGTGCTCTCGCGCGACAACGCCGACGAGTACTGGCGGCGCGACGAGCGGCACGACCTGTCGATCAGCCTCAACCGCGGCCAGGCCGCGCTCGACGCGCTGTGCCGGGTGCTGGAGCGATGGGTGCGCCATTTCCTCGACATCGACGTGACGATCGTGCCGGAACGCCGGATCGAGGACGACCGCTGGGCCTGGCACGTCGGGCTCGACGCGCAGGCTTCGGGCATCCTGAACGACCTGTACAATCAGGCCGAGGTCGACGACGAGCGCATGGCCAGGCTGCTCGCGCTCTTCCGTCTCGAATTCGCTCGCCGTTCCGACATGCGCGCGGCGATCGCGGGGCGTCCGGTCTACCTCGCGATGGCGATCGACGAACGACGCCGCCTGCGGCTCAAGCCGCAGAACCTTCTCCTGAACCTGCCGCTCGCGCGGCCGCAATGATCATGTCCTCACCTCGATACCGCATGGGCGCGCGACGCGCGCGCTGGCTCGCGACGGGCTTCCTCGCCTCCTGCCTCGCGTTCGCGCAGGCGCCCGCGGACCCTGCCGCCACGCAGGCGCCGCAGGCCGACGCGAAGGACGCCGGCAAGAGCAGCGCCGCTCCGGGCGCCGCCGGACCCGCCGACGCCGAGAA
>DAOMBL010000656.1:0-1622 GCA_035427325.1 Casimicrobiaceae bacterium | reverse complement strand
GCCGAACGGCAGGCTCGGGTCGAGCATGCTGTGGCAGTTGACCCACACCGTGCCCGCCTTGATGCGCGGGATCATCCGGTGCACGCGCGAGAGATCGTTCGACCAGATCGACGCGCCGAGGCCGTAGGGCGTGTCGTTCGCGAGCCGGACCGCGTCGTCGATCGTGTCGTAGGGCAGCGCGACGACGACCGGACCGAAGATCTCCTCCTGCACGACGCGCATGTCCTGGCGCGCGTCGACGAGCACGGTCGGCTGCACGAAGTAGCCCTTGTCGCCCGCCCGCGCGCCGCCGGAGGCGACCTTCGCGCCCTGCTTCACGCCGCTCTCGATGTAGCCGCACACCCGGTCGCGCTGCACGTCGGAGACGAGCGGGCCGAGCTGGCTCGTCGGGTCGAGGCCGGGGCCGAGCTTCATCGCGCCCGCGATCCCCGACAGTTCGCCGACGACCTTGTCGAAGAGCTTCTTCTGCACGTAGAGCCGCGAACCCGCGGTACAGACCTGCCCCTGGTTGAAGAAGATCGCCTGCGCGGCGCCGGCCGCCGCCTGGGCCGGATCCGCGTCGTCGAGCACGATCACCGGCGACTTCCCGCCGAGTTCGAGCGACACGCGCGTCATGTTGTCGACCGCCGCGCGCTGCACGAGCTTGCCCACCGACGTCGATCCGGTGAACGCGATCTTGTCGATGCCCGGATGCGACGCGAGCGCCGCGCCTGCGGTCTCGCCGAGCCCCGTGACCACGTTCAGGACGCCGGGCGGCAGGCCCGCCTCGAGCGCGAGTTCCGCGAGCCAGAGCGCGGTGAGCGGCGTCTCCTCGGCGGGCTTCAGCACGATCGCGCAGCCCGCGGCGAGCGCCGGGCCGATCTTCCACGCCGCCATCAGCAGCGGGAAGTTCCACGGAATGATCGCGCCGACGACGCCGACCGCCTCGCGGCGCGTCCACGCGAAGAACTTCGCCTGCGGGATGAACGGCACCGACACGTCGTGCGTGGCGCCCTCGAGCTTGGTCGCCCAGCCGGCCATGTAGCGCAGGTAGTCGACGGCCATCGCCATGTCGACGTGGCGCGCGAGCCCGACCGACTTGCCGTTGTCGAGCGCCTCGACCTCGGCGAGGGCCTGCGCGTTCGCCTCGACCTTGTCGGCGAGCGCGAGGATCAGCCGCTCGCGTTGCGCGGGCGACATCGCGGGCCAGGCACCGCCCTCGAACGCCGCGCGCGCCGCGCGAACGGCCCGATCGATGTCCGCGGCCTTGCCGGCGGGTACCTGGGCGAACACCTCGCCGGTCGCGGGATTGCGCACGTCGAGGCGGCCGGCGTCGGCAGCCTCGACCCAGTCGGAGCCGATCAGCATCTTCTTCGGCGCGGCGAGGAACTTCGCGGCCGCTTCGCTGATGAGCTGGCGAGTGGTCATGTCCATGGGGGCCTCCGTGGCGTGGGGGAACGATTCGAAACGAGGTTCAGGGCGCGGCCATCGGCTGGGACGCGACGCCGGACAGGCCGGCGGTCGCGAGATGGCCGGGCGCGCCCGCCGTGACCGCCGAGTAGGTCTGGCGTTCCTTGCGAAGCTCGGTGCGGAACGAACGTCCGCCGTCGCGGCTCGTCGCGACCGCGCCGTTCAGGCCCACG
>DAOMBL010000655.1:0-1627 GCA_035427325.1 Casimicrobiaceae bacterium | reverse complement strand
CGCGTTTCGGAGCGGCAGGATCGAGCCGCTGCCCCCGGGCCTCCCGCCGACGATCGCCGACGGCCTGCGCACGCCGCTCGCGCCGCGCACGCTCGCCGCGATCCGCGCCAACGTGGACGCGGTCGAGTCCTGCAGCGAGGAAGCGATCGTGCGCGCGATGCGCATGACCTTCGAGCGTGCGAAGCTCGTGGTCGAGCCTTCCGCCGCCGTGCCGCTCGCCTGCCTGCTCGAACGTCGCTTCCCCGTCTCGGGCCTGCGGATCGGCATCATCGTCTCCGGCGGCAACGTCGACCTCGACCGCCTGCCCTGGCAATAGTCCGCAGGCGCGACGCGCGTCGCCGCGCCATCTCCGACCGCCGCATGGCCCTCCCCACGACCCCGTACCCCCGTTTCCACCTGGCGTTCCCGGTGACCGACCTCGCGCTGGCGCGCCGCTTCTACGGCGACTTCCTCGGATGCCCGGAAGGACGAAGCTCGGACGACTGGGTCGACTTCGATTTCCACGGTCACCAGATCGTTGCGCACCGCGTCCGGGCCACCGAAATGGCCGAGGCGACCAATCTCGTCGACGGGCGCCAGGTGCCGGTCCGGGACTTAGGCGTGGTCGTCGACCTGCCCACCTTCGATGCGCTCGCGCAGAAGTTCACGGCGGCGGGCGTGCGCTTCGTCATCGAGCCCCACGTCCGGTTCCGCGGCGAGCCGGGCGAGCAGGCGACCATGTTCTTCCTCGATCCGTTCGGCAACGCGCTCGAGTTCAAGGCGTTCGCCGACATGGATCGCCTGTTCGCGACCTGACGCGCCGCCAGCGGGCCGGACCGGGATCTCATCGTGCGCATCGTCGTCACGGAATTCATGGACGCGGACGCGGTGGCGCGCCTCGCCGCGGCGCACGACACGCATTACGCGCAGGACCTGGTCGATCGGCCGGCGGAACTCGCGGCGGCGGCCGCGGACGCCGATGCGCTGATCGTGCGCAACCGCACCCAGGTGCGCGGGGCGCTGCTCGATGCGTGCAGGAGGCTTCGCGTCGTCGGGCGCCTGGGCGTCGGCCTCGACAACATCGACGTTCCGGCCTGCGCGGCGCGCGGCATCGAGGTCGTTCCGGCGACCGGCGCGAACGCGCTCGCGGTCGCCGAGTACGTGATCGCGACCGCCATGGCGCTCCTGCGCGGCGCCTATGCTTCGTCGGCGGACGTCGCGGACGGACGCTGGCCCCGCGCCGTGCTGTCGGCCGGGCGCGAGATCGCCGGAAAGACGCTCGGACTCGTCGGTTTCGGCGACATCGGACGGACGACCGCGAGGCTCGCGACCGCGCTCGGCATGAGGATCGTGGGCCACGATGCGGTGCTCCCGCCCGCCGACGCCGCCTGGCGCGAAGCGCGCGCGGAGCCGCTCGCGCTCGACGAACTCGTCGCGCGTGCCGACGTGGTGTCGCTGCACGTGCCGCTGACCGCGGCGACGCGCGGCCTGATCGGCGCGTCCCGCATCGCGGCGATGCGGCCGGGCGTGGTCCTCGTCAACACGTCGCGGGGCGGCATCGTCGACGAAACGGCCCTCGCCGCCGCGCTGCGCTCGGGACATCTCGGCGGCGCGGCGCTCGACGTGTTCGAGCCCGAGCCGCTGCCCG
>DAOMBL010000654.1:0-1634 GCA_035427325.1 Casimicrobiaceae bacterium | reverse complement strand
CGGCTGGGCAGGCGGGCTCGCCTGGCGCTGGGCGCCCAGGCTGCGGCCGCCCGAGACCCGGCGCGCGTCGGCGGCGTCGGCCGCGACGAGGGCGGTGGCGACGGCGAGGATTCCGAGGACGGTCAGCGATTTCACGTTCGACTCCATGTAGGCAGGGCGGCAGCGTGCCGCGGCTCGTGCAGCGCTCGTTCGACCGCGCGGGCTCAGTAGACGCGCCCGACGTGCAGCGCCACGACGCCCGCGGTGAGGTTGTGGACTTCGACCGCGTCGAAGCCCGCCTGTTCCATCATCGCCTTCAGCGCCTGCTGGTCGGGGTGCATGCGGATCGACTCGGCGAGGTAACGATAACTCGCTTCGTCCCCGGCCACCAGAGCCCCCAGTCGCGGCAGCACGTTGAACGAGTACCAGTCGTAGGCCGGTGCGAGCGGCGCGGCGACCTTCGAGAACTCCAGGACGAGCGCGGCGCCGCCCGGAACGAGCACGCGCCGCATCTCGGCGAGCGCGGCTTCCTTGCGCGTGACGTTGCGCAGCCCGAAGGCGATCGAGACCCGGTCGAACGACCGGTCAGGGAACGGCAGGCGCTCCGCATCGCATTGGACGACCGGCAGGGCGACGCCGGCGTCCAGGAGCTTGTCGCGGCCCTCGGAGAGCATCGCATGGTTGATGTCGGTGAGCACCACCTGTCCGGCCGGCCCCGCCGCCTTCGCGAACAGACGGGCGAGGTCGCCGGTGCCGCCGGCGAGGTCGAGCACCCGCGCACCCGCCCGGACCGCGCCAACGCCGATCGCGTAGCGCTTCCACAGCCGGTGCAGCCCGCCCGACATCAGGTCGTTCATCAGGTCGTAGCGGCGCGCGACCGAATCGAACACGCCGCGCACGCGGCGCGTCTTCTCGCCGGGCGTGACGCGCTCGAAGCCGAAGTCGACCGGGTCGGTCACGGCCTCACCCTTCGAGCCGCGTTGCACGGCGACCCGGGCGCGCAGGTGCGCGCGGTCGCGACCGGTCAGGCGGGATCACGCGACGCTCCGGCCGCGGCGAGCCGCTCGAGATAGCGCGCCCAGTTCTCGTCCTGGCGCTCGCCCAGGTCGTACAGGTAGTCCCACGAAAAGATGCCGCTCGCGTGGCCGTCGGTGAACGTCGGGCGGATCGCATAGTGACCGACCGCTTCGATCTCCGAGATGCCGACCTCGCGCTTGCCGACCTGGAGCGTCTCCTGCCCGGGTCCGTGCCCGCGCACCTCGGCCGACGGCGAGTAGACGCGCAGGTACTCGCACGGGAGGCGGAACGTCCGGCCGTCGGCGAACGCGATCTCCAGCACGCGCGACGCCTGGTGGAGCGTGATCGCGCTCGGGCGCGGCGTCGTGGGGTCGAGTCCGGTCATGGGAGGCAGCGCAACGCCCCGATTGTACGATGGGTCCGGCGGGGCGTCTCCCGATTGAGGCTAGACTTCCGGCGTGCATCAACGCCTGGCCTCGCTCGCGAGCACGTTCTTCGCCGGATCGCCGCTGCGCCACGCGGCGTACCGCGCGTTCTACGCCGGGTCGATCGGCGCGGCGCTCGGCTACACGCTGCAGACCACGGTCGCGGCGTGGATGATGGCGACGCTGACGCCGCCCCCGGTGATGGTCGCGCTC
>DAOMBL010000653.1:0-1640 GCA_035427325.1 Casimicrobiaceae bacterium | reverse complement strand
GACGTCGAGGTCCGCCTGCCCGGCCGCGACGAGACGCTTCGCGTCCTCGGTGTCGACGCGTTCCGGGCCGCGGCCGTGACGCCGGCGATCGTCGGGAGGGCCGACGATCCGCTCGATCTCCTGCGCGGAGACCGGATCTTCCTGTCTCCGGCCGCGCGCGAGTGGCTGGGCGAACGCGACGGCGCGCGCATCGCATTGCCCGCCGGTCCCCGCCTCGCCGAGTTCACGGTCGCCGGCCCCCTCCCCGCGTCGGGGGGACGGCGGCTCGCCAGCGTCGACATCGCTGCAGCGCAGGACGCGTTCGGCCGGGACGGGCGGCTTTCCCGCGTCGACATTCGCGTGGTACCGGGGGCGAGCGTCGACGAGGCTCGTTCGGCGATCGCCGCCCGCCTGCCGCCGGGCGTCATCGTCGAGCGGCCCGCCGACGGCGTGGACCTGGCCGAACGCATGACGCGCGCGTACCGCGTGAACCTCGACGTGCTCTCGCTCGTGGCCCTGTTCACCGGAAGCCTGCTCGTGTTCTCGACGCAGGCGCTCTCGATCGTGCGACGCCGCACGCAACTCGCGCTGTTGCGGACGCTCGGACTGCCCCGCCGCACGCTCGTGACGATGCTGCTCGCCGAGGGCGCGCTCGTCGGCGCGATCGGCGCCGCGCTCGGCCTCGCCGCCGGCTACGCGCTCGCGAGCGTCGTCGTGCGCATCTTCGGCGCCGACCTCGGCGCAGGCTTCTTCCGCGGCGAAGCGCCATCGCTGCGGTTCGCGGAAGGCGACGCGTTGCTGATCGGCGCGCTCGGCGTCGCCGCCGCGATCGCGGGCGCGTGGCTGCCCGCCCGCGAGGCTTCCCGAGCGTCGCCGGCGGCAGCCCTGCGAGCCGGCGACGGCGACACGCCGTTCGCGCACCCCGGTTCACGCTGGCCCGGTGTCGCCTGCCTCGCTTCGTCCGCCTTCGTCGTCGCGCTTCCCCCCGTCGGGGGCCTGCCGGTGTTCGGCTACGTCGCGATCGCGCTCCTGCTCGTCGGCTCGCTGCTGCTGCTGCCGCGCATCGCGCGCGCCCTCCTCGCGCGCGTGCCGCGTCCCGCGGCACCCGCCGCCGCACTCGCCCTCGACAGCCTGCGCGCCGCGCCGGGACAGGCGATCGTGAGCCTCGCAGCCATCGTCGCGGCCGTCGCGCTGGCCGTGTCGATGGCCATCATGGTGGCGTCGTTCCGGCAATCGCTGTCGGACTGGCTCGACCGGATGCTGCCCGCCGACCTCTACCTGCGCGCCGGCAGCGCAGCGGGGACCGGCTGGCTCGACCCGGACGACCAGCGCGCGCTCGCGAGACTGCCCGGCGTCCGTCGCGTCGAGTTCCTGCGCGCGAGCCGCATCGTCGTGCGCGGCGACGAGGCTCCCGTGACCCTGCTCGCACGCGATCTCGGCGGCGGTTCGGTGGTGGATCGCCTGCCGCTCGTCACCGAAGCGGCGACGGTCTCCGAGACCGGCGCGCCGCGCGCCTGGGTGAGCGAAGCGTTCGCCGATCGGTATCGCGCGGTGCCCGGCGCGAGGATCGAACTGCCGATCGCCGGGCGCAACGTCCCGTTCACGGTCGCCGGCGTCTGGCGCGACTACGCCCGGCAGAACGGCGCGGTGCTCGTCTCGCG
>DAOMBL010000652.1:0-1645 GCA_035427325.1 Casimicrobiaceae bacterium | reverse complement strand
GATTCTTGTCGCGGTACTCGCACAGATCCGCGATGAGGCACGATCCGCACTTCGGCGCGCGGGCGACGCACACGTAGCGGCCGTGCAGGATCAGCCAATGGTGCGCGTCGCGCAGGAACTCCGGGGGTGTCGTGCGTTCGAGGCCGCGTTCGACCTCCATGACGTCCTTGCCCGGCGCGAGGCCGGTGCGGTTGGCGACGCGGAAGATGTGGGTGTCCACCGCGATGACCGGCTCGCCGAACGCGGTGTTCAGCACGACGTTCGCCGTCTTGCGACCGACGCCGGGCAGTCGCTCGAGCGCCTCGCGCGTGCGCGGCACCTCGCCACGGTGCTCGCGTTCGAGGATCTCGGCGAGTCCGACGACCGCCTTCGCCTTGTTGCGGAAGAGACCGAGCGTCGCGATGTGGGGCACGAGTCCGGCGACGCCGAGCCGAGCGATGGCCTTGGGCGTGTTCGCGACCGGATAGAGCTTCGCGGTGCACCGGTTGACGCCCTTGTCGGTCGACTGCGCGGACAGCACGACGGACACCAGGAGTTCGAACGGCGTCGCATAGACGAGTTCGGAGCGCGGGCTCGGGTTCGCCGCGCGCAGTCGCGAGTAGATCTCTCGGCGCTTCGCGTCGTTCACGGCTTCTTCCCGGTCACCGCGTCGCGGGAGGGGGAGGCCGGGGCGGGGGAACCCGTGGCCGCGAGTTCCTTCAGGCGAGCGATCCTCCCCGGTTCCCTTGCGGCGAAACCGGCGTCCGCAGCGAGGAGCGGAAGCGCGCGCGCGGCCCAGTCCGCCGCGGCCGTCCGGTCGCCGCGCGCGATCGCCAGTTCGGCGAGTTCCTCGAATACGTAGCCGTCCGGTGCGCCGGTGCGGTCGAGTTCCTCGGCCAGCGACATCTGGATCGCCTGCGCCTCGTCGAACCGGCCGACCGCGCGCATGCCGCGCGCGACCGTCCACCTGGCGATGCGCGTCCGATGGGCGTCGCCCAGGGCTTCGCGCGCCACGAGCGCGCGCTGCCAGTAGGCGAGCGCCGTCGACGGGTCGCCCCGTTCGAAGTACAACCACCCGAGGTTGTTCCCGAGCGACGCACGCCAGCCGCGTGCGCGCGGGTCCTTCGAGCGTTCGGCGAGGCGCAACGCCTCCTGGTTCCAGCTCATGCGCGAGGAGGCCGGCGCGGCGATGCCCAGCATGTGCAGTGCGTCGATCCGGTAGAACTCCGCGCCGGGGTCGGGGTCCGCCGCCGCCGCGCTCGCCGCATCGGTGAACAGCGGCACGGCGCGCTCCGGGGCTCCCGACGAGTTGTACACGCGCCCGCGTTCGAGCAGGTATCGAACGCGTACGCGGGCCGCGGCGCCTTCGAGCTTCGCCTCGACCGCGTCGAGCGTCCGGTGCGCGGCGTCGAAGGCGCGCTGCAGGCCCTGCGCCCGCGCGATCTGCGTCTGGAGTTCGAGCGACTCGCGCGATCCCGGAGGCGCCTTCGCGGCCTCGACGCGGAAGCGCGCTTCGGATGCCGCCGGATCGTCGTAGTTCCAGAGGCGGTCGATCGTCTCGGAGACTTCCGCGGCCGCGAGCGCCGGCAGGAGCGCCAGGGCGAACGCGGCGCGCAGGCGGCGTGCGCGCTTCATCCCCGCACCCCGGGCTCGGCCCGCCGCGCGC
>DAOMBL010000651.1:0-1653 GCA_035427325.1 Casimicrobiaceae bacterium | reverse complement strand
CGGGGGCTCGGGGCGTCGGCGGCGGAACGCGCGCGCGGCGCGCTTCGGGAAGTGCTCATCGCTTCTGGTATTTTGCCACCGCGCGGTTGTGCTCCGCGAGGGTCGACGAGAACTCGCTCGTGCCGTCGCCGCGCGCGACGAAGTACAGGTAGGGCGTCGCGGGCGGATCGACGACCGCATCGAGCGACGCCTGCGACGGCAGCGCGATCGGCGTCGGCGGCAGACCGTCGGGCGTGTAGGTGTTCCCCGGCGTGTCGGTCTCGAGGTCGCGCTTCCTGAGGTTGCCGTCGAACGCGCCGCCCAGGCCGTAGATCACCGTCGGGTCCGCCTGCAGGCGCATGCCGCGCTTCAGCCGGTTGACGAGGACCGAGGCGATCGCCGGCCGGTCCGCCGGGCGGCCGGTCTCCTTCTCGATGATCGACGCGAGGATCAGCGCCTCGTAGGGGGACGCGAGCGGGAGTCCGGGCTGGCGCCGCGCCCAGGCCGCGTCGAGACGCGCGCGAAGCTGGGCGTGCGCGCGCGCGAGCAGCGCGCGGTCGCCGCTGCCGGCCGCGTAGAAATACGTGTCCGGGAAGAACTGTCCTTCGAGCGACGGTGCGCTGATGCCCAGCTCGGAGGCGACCTCGCCCTCCGGACGGTCGGCGAGCGCGTGCGCGAGCGAGGGCTCGGCTGCGACGCGCTTCAGGAGGTCGGCGGCGGTCGTGCCCTCGACGAAGGTGATCGACACCTGCGTGACGTCGCCCTGCGTCAGCTTCGCGAGCAACGCGTGGAGGTCGATCGATCCGTCGAACGCGTACTGACCGGCCTTGACCGCGCGGTCGACGCCCTTCGCGCGCGCGAGCAGCGTGAGGAACGCCGGATGCACGAGGACGCCGTCGTCGGCGAGCCTGCGTCCGATCGAGGCCACCGTCGCGCCCGGACGCACCTCGAGCGTGTAGGGCGATGTCGGCAGCGGCAGCGGGCGCGAGAGCCACCACCACGCGGCCGCGGCCGCGAGCCCGAGCACGACAGCGAGCGAGACGAGCGTTCGCGCGGCGAAGCGCAGGGCGGAGAAGCCGGGCATCGGGGATCGGCGCGCCGGGGCGCGCGCGGAGCGGCGATTATAATCGGCGCATGCTGCGGTCCCCCGGACACCGCTCGCGCGGCTTCACGCTGATCGAGATCATGGTCGTCATCGTGATCCTCGGCGTGCTGGCCGCCCTCGTCGTGCCGAGGGTGCTCGATCGCCCCGACGAGGCGCGACGCGTCGCCGCGAAATCGGACATCGCGGCCATCGTGGGCGCGCTCAAGCTCTACCGCCTCGACAACCAGCGCTACCCGACGGGAGAGCAGGGACTCGCCGCACTCGTGACGAGGCCCGACGTCCCGCCCGTGCCGGGCAACTGGAAGCCCGGCGGCTACCTGGAGAAGCTCCCGAAGGATCCGTGGGGTCGCGCCTACCGCTACCTGAATCCCGGACTCAAGGGCGAGATCGACGTCTACAGCACCGGAGCCGACGGCGAGCCGGGCGGCACCGGGCCGGACGCCGACATCGGGTCGTGGGACGACTGACCCCAGGCGTCGCCACGAGGTTTCGCCGGCCAACGGCCGGGTTCACGCTGGTCGAGATCCTGGTCGCGCTCGCGATCGTCGCCATCGCTTCGTCCGCAGCCT
>DAOMBL010000650.1:0-1665 GCA_035427325.1 Casimicrobiaceae bacterium | reverse complement strand
CCTCCGCGTAGTCGCGCACGCGGCGCAGGAGCCGGTTCGCGATGCGCGGCGTGCCCCGCGAGCGGCGCGCGATCTCGAGCGCGCCCTCGCCGTCGATCGGCACCGACATGAGCGCCGCTGAGCGCGAGACGATTCGCGTGAGTTCGCCGGGCGTGTAGAACTCGAGGCGGGCGACGATGCCGAAGCGGTCGCGCAGCGGATTGGTGAGCATGCCGGCGCGCGTGGTCGCCCCCACCAGCGTGAACGGCGGCAGGTCGAGCTTGACGCTCCGCGCGGCCGGCCCTTCGCCGATCATGATGTCGATCTGGAAGTCCTCGAGCGCCGGGTAGAGGATTTCCTCGACGATCGGGGACAGCCGGTGGATCTCGTCGATGAACAGGACGTCGCGCGGTTCGAGGTTGGTGAGGAGCGCCGCGAGGTCGCCCGGCCGTTCGAGGACCGGCCCCGAGGTCTGGCGCAGGTTGACGCCCAGTTCGTGCGCCACGATGTGCGACAGCGTGGTCTTGCCGAGGCCCGGCGGGCCGAACAGCAGCACGTGGTCGAGCGCTTCGTTTCGCCTGCGCGCGGCCTCGATGAAGATCGAGAGCTGCCCGCGCACCTTCTCCTGCCCGATGTACTCGTCGAGCATGCGCGGGCGCAGCGCGCGCTCGAACGCTTCCTCGCGCGCGTCCGCGGGCTTCGCCGCGACCACGCGGTGGAAGGCGTCGCTTTCGATGGCCATCGCGCTATCCTATGCCGCCGGGTTCACGCTTTCGCGAGGCGCTTCAGCGCCTGCCGGATTCCGTCGGCGACCGCGACGCCTTCGGGCAGGTCCTTCACCGCCGCGATCGCCTCCCGGTCGCTGTAGCCCAGCGCGACGAGGGCATTCAGGATGTCCGACGACGCGGGCGCGGCGCGGTGCACGCCGACCACGGAAGACAGGTCGGCCCCGAGCTTGTCCTTCATCTCGAGCAGGATGCGTTCGGCGGTCTTCCTGCCGATCCCGGGGATCTTCGTGAGCCTGCCGGACTCCTGCAGGGTGATCGCCTGGGCGAGTTCCGCGACCGACAGCCCGGACAGGACCGCGAGCGCGATCTTCGCGCCGATCCCGCTGATCCGGGTGAGCAGGCGGAACGCGCGGCGCTCGCCTTCGGTCCCGAAGCCGTAGAGGAGATGCGCATCCTCGCGGACGACGAGGTGGGTGAAGAGCGTCACCCTGCCGCCGGCATCGGGAAGGTTGTAGAACGTGCTCATCGGCACGTCGACCTCGTAGGCGACGCCGCCCACATCGAGCAGGATCTGCGGCGGATTCTTCTCGAGCAGGGTGCCGGACAGTCGGCCGATCATCGTCGCGCGCCGTGCGTGGAGGGGGCGATTATCGCACGATCGTTCGATGGCGTGCGGCTTCGGGAGCGCGGACGTGGGCGTCGAAGCACGCGATCGCGTGGTGCAGCGACTCCACGACGATCGGTGCAGCGCGCAGCACCTCCGCCGATGGCGGGCGTCCATCGGGGATCATGATGGGCGTCATGCCTGCGGCGAGCGCGCCGAGCACGCCGGCGTCCGAGTCCTCGAGCACCACGCACTCCGCCGGCGCGACCGACAGGCCGGCGGCGGCCTCGAGGCAGATGTCCGGAGCGGGCTTGCCGCGCGCGACCCCGTCGCCGCCGCCCATCGCGTCCAGGC
>DAOMBL010000649.1:0-1671 GCA_035427325.1 Casimicrobiaceae bacterium | reverse complement strand
CGGCAGGTGCGGCGACATCGACGGGGTGTGGATGGCGCCGGTCACGGCGCAGGTGATGATGACCTTGCGGCGGGAACGCTTCTTCTCGGCCAAGACGGTCTCCTTCGCTCTTCAGATGTCGGACTTGCGCTGCGCACGCTTGTGGGCGACCAGGGCGGCCAGGCGCTCGTCGCGCCACAGGCTCTTGCGCGCGATCCGGGCGGCGTCGAGCGGCTTCGGCCACGCGTCGGCCACCTCCTGCCAGTTCGCGTCCTCCCACACAGCGAGCGGCGGCGGGTCGGCGGCGTAGCGGCGGAACCAGTCGACGTAGCGGCGGCAATAGTCGGCGATGCCCTCCGGCGCGTTCATCTCGATGGTCTCGAACGGGCCCATGAACGCCCAGCGCAGGCCCAGCCCGTCGCCGACCGTGCGATCGAGGTCCTCGGGGTCGACGTAGCCTTCGTGCACGAGGCGGAACGCCTCGCCCAGCAACGCGGCCTGCAGGCGGTTGAGGATGAAACCGTCGATCTCGCGCTTGACGTCGACGGGCGCCTGTCCCACGGCGAGCATGATCTCTCGCGCGCGCTTGCGCGTCGCCTCGGAGGTCCACGGCGCGCCGCACAGCTCGACCACGGGCACGAGGTGCGGCGGATTGACCGGGTGCGCGACGATGCAACGCGCCCGCCCCGCGAGTTCGCCGGTGAACTTCGACGCGACGATCGCCGAGGTCGACGACGCGAGGACGGCCCGCGCGGGCGCGGCGGCGTCGAGCGCCGCGAACGTCGACCGCTTCGCCTCCAACGTCTCCGGGCCGCACTCCTGCACGTAATCGGCGTCCGCTGCCGCCTCGGACAGCGCATCCACGACGGCGACGCGCGCCGCCGCGGCGTCAGGATCGCGCACGAGCCCGTGCGCCGCCAGGTCGTGCAGCGACTGCGTCACCAGCCGCGCGGCCTGCTCGCGCTGCGCCGGGACGGGATCCCACAGGCGCACGTCCCAGCCGGCGCGGGCGAACACGTTTGCCCACGCCCGGCCGATCAGTCCGGCGCCGACGATCGCTGCCTTGCTCATCGCATGCCTTCGCTGGTCGAATTCAAAGCCACAATACCTTCCTCCGCAGCTCGAGGTCCGCCGACAGCGCAGCGGAGGGCCCGCGATGCTGGACCTCGCCGCGCTCGAGCACGACCGTGCGGTCCGACAGCGCGAGCGCCAGGTCGAGGTGGTGGTCGACGATCACGATCGACAGCTCGGTGCGCAGCCTGTCGAACGCCTCGAACAGCTCCTCGACGACCGCGGGCGCGAGCCCCTCGAACGGCTCGTCGAGCAGAAGCAGGCGCGTGTCTCCGGTCAGCGCGCGCGCCACGGCGAGCATCTGCTGCTCGCCGCCGGACAGGTAGTCGGCCGGCGAGCGCCAGCGCTGCTTGATGCGCGGGAAGAACGCGAACAGGCGCTCGTCGTCCCAGTGCACCCCCTGCCCGGTGCGCCGGCGCAGGCGCCCGAGTTCGAGGTTCTCTGCGACCGTCATGCCGGCGAACAGTCCGCGCCCCTGCGGCACGTAGGCGACGCCGAGCCGCGCGATCTGCGCCGACGTCCTTTGCGCGAGTTCCTCGCTGCCGAGGCGGATGCTTCCGCTTCCCGGCCGCGCGATCCCGACGATCGACTTGAGCAGCGTCGACTTGCCCGCGCCGTTGC
>DAOMBL010000648.1:0-1679 GCA_035427325.1 Casimicrobiaceae bacterium | reverse complement strand
GCGACGCGATCGAGGACCGCGTCGAGGTCGCCCAGCTGCGACCAGCGCTCATCGGCGTGCAACGTCTCGCCATGGCCCCGCCGGTCGTAGGCGACGGCCCGAAATCCACCGTGCGCGACCGCTTCGACCTGCGAGCGCCACATCCGCCGGTCGCAGACGCCGGCGTGCAGCAGCACGACCGGCGTCCCCTCCCCCGCCGCCTCCGCGGCGAGCCGCGCGCGTCCCGACACGATGTCGAAGGTCTCGGCCATGGCCCGATCACGGCGTCGTCGCCGCACCACGGCGGGACGGATCCATGATACGCCGACGATCGGACGCCGTTGCGCACGCGCGGCCACATCCATTAGGCTCCCCGGCGTGCCGGAATCCCCGTCCACCCCCCCTTCGCCCCGAGGTCCCCCCTTTCGTCCACCCTGCCGGTTGCACCCGTTCGCCGCGCCGCGACGATCGCGGCCTTCGCGGCGGCGGTATTCGCGCTGCCCGCCTTCGCGCAGGCCCCCGAAACCGTCACGAGCTTCGCCTCCGGCCCCGGCAACGGCCGCTACGCGTTCGCGAGTTCCACGCCGAAGACGCTGCTGGAACTCTTCGGCGGCAAGGCGCCGAAGGACGTCAACATCGTCGGACACCTGTTCCTGCCGCCCGGGACGGAGCGCTCTCCGGCGGTCATCCTCGTCCACGGCTCGGGAGGCGTCTATCCGGCCTACCTCGAGTACTGGCCGAAGAAGCTCAACGACGCCGGGTTCGCGGTGTTCGCGATCGACATGTTCGGCCCGCGCGGCGTGCAGAGCACGGCCGACGACCAGGCCCTCGTGCCGTCGTCGGCGGACCTCGCCGACGCCTTCAACGCGCTCGCGCTCCTCGCGACCCACCCGCGCGTCGATCCGAAGCGGATCGCGGTCCTGGGCTTCTCGCGGGGAGGCGCGGTCGCCTGGCGCTCCGCGCTCGAGCGCGTGATCCGGTCGCAGAAGCTGCCCGACGGCCTGCGATTCGCCGCCCACGTCCCGGTGTACGCGGGGGGCTGCACCGGCAGCCAGCGCGTTCTGGTGAAGCCGGGCGTCTTCGCGAAGGAGCCGATGCTGTTCATCCACGGCGACGCGGACGACTACACGCCGATCGAACCCTGCAGGCAGTTCGCCGACGAGATCCGGCAGGCGGGGACGCCGGTCGAGTTCGTCGTCATCCCCGGCGCGCACCACAAGTTCGATGCGGACGACCTGCGGCGCCACTACAACCGCAGCGTGGTCCGCTCGAAGGCCGACTGCCCGATCCGGGTCGACATCGAAACCTTCGCGGCCTACGACGCGCGGTCGGGCGCTCGCCTGCAGGGCGAGGCGTTCCGCGAGATGGTCAAGGAGTGCTCGGCCCAGGGCGCGAACACCGAGGGCAACCAGGGCGCGCGCAACAAGGCCGCCGACGCGGCGGTGGCGTTCCTCAAGCAGGCGTTCGCGCGCTGACCGGCGCGGCGAACCCGCGTCAGGCGGCCGGCGGGCGCGTGGCCGCCATCGACTCGCGGCCGCCGAACCACGCGAACCAGGCGGCCGCGTTCGGATGGCGGTCGCGCCAGTCGAGCGAGGCGAAGCGCAGGTCGAGGTAGCCGAGCGCGCAGGCGAACGCAATGGTCCCGATGTCGACGCGGTCGCCGAAACCCGCGACGCGCCGCTCGAGGTCGGCGAGGGCGC
>DAOMBL010000647.1:0-1683 GCA_035427325.1 Casimicrobiaceae bacterium | reverse complement strand
CGGCATCCAGTGGGAGGTGCTGAACGGAGTGAACAGCACGGAGACGGGCGGGGTGGGCGGCAGGACCTTCGCGCCGCGCGGGCAGGGCGGCAACTTCATCGACATCGCCGCGAACCTCGGCGCGGCCGGGCAGGGCCTGAACCTCGGCGTGATCCGCGGCACGATCAACATCCCGGGGCTGGGCGTCATCCAGAACCTGGGCTTCCTCGCGCGCGCGCTCGAGACGCAGATCAACGCGAACATCCTGTCGACGCCGACGCTCCTCACGCTCGACAACGAGGAGGCGCGCATCGTCGTCGGACAGAACGTGCCCTTCGTCACCGGCCAGTACGCGCAGACGGGCTCGACGACCACGGTGACGCCGTTCCAGACGATCGAGCGGCGCGACGTCGGCCTCGTGCTGCGCGTGAAGCCGCAGATCGCCGAGGGCGGGACGGTGCGTCTCGTGCTCTACCAGGAGGTCTCGCGCATCCAGGACGCGAGCAACGCGACCGGCATCATCCTGTCGAAGCGCTCGCTCGAGTCCTCGGTCGTCGTCGACGACTCGCAGATCGTCGTGCTGGGCGGGTTGATCGAGGATCGCCTGACCGACGGCACCGACAAGGTCCCGATCGCGGGCGACGTGCCGGTGGTCGGGCAACTGTTCCGCTACGACGCGCGCCGCCGCGAGAAGACCAACCTGATGATCTTCCTCAAGCCGACGATCGTGCGCAGCGGCGCCGACGGCCGCGAGTTCACGTCGGAGCGCTACCGCTACCTGCAGAGCGAGCAGCAGCGCATCGACCCCGGTCCCCGGGCATTCTGGAACGATCCGCTGACGCCCGCGCTGCCGCCGGAAGGCACGATGCCCGGCGAGCCCGGCGGATCGACACCCGGACCGCCGTCGCCGCCGCCGCCGATCATGCCGTGGACGCAACCGGCGCCCGAGCCGCCGTTCCGGCGGCCGGACGACCCGCCGAAGTAGCGCGCGAAGCGAGCGACCCGGTGGCCGCGCGCGAGCCCTCCTTGGCCGGGATCCCCTACGCGTTCGCCCGGGCGCACGGCGTGCTCGCGTCCGGCGAGGAGGCCGGGGCGGTCGTCGTGCTGCTGCGTCCCGACGCGACCGCGGAAGGCATCGCCGAACTGCGGCGCGTGCTGAAGCGGCCGCTCCGTACGCGCGCGGTGGACGCGGAGCGGTTCGCGCTGGAACTCGCGCGCGCCTACGATCCGGGCACGGCGCCGTCGGCCGCGCTCGCCGTCGACGCGGCGCGCGACGCCGACCTCGCGCGGCTGATGCAGGAACTGCCGCCGGCCGAGGACCTGCTCGACGGCGGCGAGGCGCAGGCGCCGGTGATCCGCATGATCAACGCGCTGCTCCTGCAGGCGGTGCGCGAGCGTGCCTCCGACCTCCACTTCGAACCCTACGATGCGCGCGCGGTCGTGCGCTTCCGCGTCGACGGGGTGCTCGCCGACGTGCTCGAGCCGCCGCGCGCGCTGCACGCGGCGATCGTCTCGCGCCTGAAGATCATGGCGAACCTCGACATCGCCGAGAAGCGGCTGCCGCAGGACGGGCGCATCGCGCTGAAGCTCGGCGACCGGGCGATCGACGTGCGCGTCTCGACGCTGCCGACCGGCCCGGGCGAGCGCGTCGTGCTGCGGCTCCTCGACCCGGACGCCGCCCGCCTCGACCTCGCCTCGCTCGGC
>DAOMBL010000646.1:0-1684 GCA_035427325.1 Casimicrobiaceae bacterium | reverse complement strand
GGCAGCGGATCTCGGTGCGGATCATGCCGTGGCTGAAGTCACGGATCTCCGCGATGTGCGCGGGGTCGAACGGCTGGAAGAAGCTCGGCCAGCCGGTGCCCGAGTCGAACTTGGCGCTCGACCGGAACAGCGGCAGGCCACACAGGCGGCACGTGTAGGTGCCGGCCTGCTTGTTGTCGAGGAACACGCCGCACCCCGGCCGCTCGGTGCCGTGGTGCAGCAGGACGCGCCGCTCCTCCGGCGACAGATCGGCGGCGAGCGCGGCGACGTCCTGCGACCGACAGACGCGCCCCGCGTCGTGCTCCGCGAGGAGTTCGGCGACGCCGCTCCTGGTGCTCGTCACGACCGGCAGCGCGCAGGCCATCGCCTCGAGGGCGGCGTTGGGGCAGGGGTCGTAGAGCGTCGGCAGCACGAAGGCGTCCGCCGCGCCGAGGTACGGGCGCACGTCGGCCTGGGGACCGGCGATGTGCACGCGTCCGGAGAGCGACAGCGTGCGCGCGAGGCTCGCGTAACCCTGCGGACGGGACTCGTGGCCGACGACGACGAGGTGCGCGGTGGCGGGAAGCGCTGCCGTCGCGCGAATGGCCGCGGCCACGCCCTTGCGCCGGTAGCCGGAGCCCACCAGCAGGAACACCGTGTGGTCCGGAGGGATGCGGTGCGCGGCGCGCACGCGCGCGCCCTCCTCGCGCAGGCCGGGGTGGAACGCGTTGCAGTCGACCGCGTTGCGGATGACGTGGAGCTTCTCCGCCGGATAGCCGAAGCGCCCGTGGATCTCGTCGCGCACCATCGCCGAATTGCAGATCACCGCGGCGAGCCAGGGACTCGCGAAGAGCCGCCGCTCCGCGTCGAGCACGTAGCGGTGGTAGGGACTCGCCCGGATCGCGAGGCGCTCGAAGGGGCCAGCCGCCGCGATTCGCTCGTCGAGGTAGGCCGCGTGCACGCCGTCGCCGGCGCGGAACACGTCGCAGCAGGTGACGCGCTCGTGCGACTGCACGAGGTCGGCCCTCGCGGCACCGATCGCGCGGCCGACCTCGCGCGCGAAGCCCGCGTCGCGCCACAGTCGTCCGATGTAGAACGGGTCGACGATCGTCGGCTCGATCAGCTTGAGGCGGGTCTGCGGCCACTCGCGCGTGTAGAGCGAGATCGCGACTCCGCGTTCGAGGAGCGCCTCGAGCGCGTTCTCGACGAATCGTTCCGCCCCGCCCCAGGGCGTGTAGCGCTGCCGGATGACCGCGAGCCTCACGCGAGTCTCCCGACCGCCGTTGCGTCGAGCAGTTCGGCGATCGCCGCGTGCACGCGCTCCACCGGCAGCGTGGTCAGGCACTCGGAGACCTTGCCGCCGCCGCAGCCGTCCTGCCCGCAGGGACGGCAGGGATGCGACGACGCGACGACGCGATGCGGCACGCGCCACGGTCCCCATGCGACCTCGGAGGTCGGGCCGAACGCCGCGACGACGGGCGTGCCGACGGCCGACGCGATGTGCATCGGGGCCGAATCGACGCCGACGAACAGCCTCGCGCGCGCGGCGAGCGCCGCGAGTTCGCGCAACGAGAGTTCCCCGCCCAGGTCGACGACCCGCTCGCGCGTCGCGGGCGCGAGCGCCGAGACGATCGCATCGAGCATGGCGCGTTCGCGCGGGTCGGGCGCGGCCGTGAGCACGACGGGCAGGCCGCCGTCGACGAGG
>DAOMBL010000645.1:0-1689 GCA_035427325.1 Casimicrobiaceae bacterium | reverse complement strand
CGGCGAGTTCGAGCGCTTCGCCGCCATCGTCCACTTCCTCGAACTCGACCTGTCGAGATCCGCCGACTACGCGCGGCTCGCGGCGTGGCTCGCGTCGGGCGCGCCGGTGCGCGGTGGCGGCGCGATCGTGTTCTACCTCGCGACCGGGCCGCAACTCTTCCCGGTCGTGTGCAGCGAACTCGCCCGCGCGGGGCTCAACGGCCCCAACGCGCGCGTGGTGCTCGAGAAGCCGCTGGGACGCGACCTCGCGAGCGCGCGCGAGATCAACCGCGTCGTGCGCGACGCCTTCGACGAAGCCCGCGCCCTGCGCATCGACCACTACCTCGGCAAGCCGGCGGTGCAGAACCTCCTCGCGCTGCGCTTCGGGAACGTCCTGTTCGAGCCGCTGTGGCGGCGCGAGTGCGTCGCCAACGTCCAGGTCACGATCGCCGAGTCGATCGGCGTCGGCACGCGCGGGGGGTTCTACGACGACACCGGCGCGCTGCGCGACATGATCCAGAACCACGCGCTGCAACTCCTCGCGATGATCGCGATGGAACCTCCGTCGCGTCTCGCGCCCGACGACATCCACGCTCGGAAACTCGAGGTGCTGCGCGCGCTCGCGCCATTCGACGAGGTGTCCGCGCGGCGCGACGTGGTGCGCGGTCAGTACCTGACCGGGCACATCGACGGCGACCGCGTGCCCGGCTATCGGGAGGAGGAGCGCGTGCCGCGGGACAGCCGCACCGAAACCTTCGTCGCGCTGCGCGCCGAGGTGCGGAACTGGCGCTGGGCCGGCGTGCCGTTCTACCTGCGCACCGGCAAGCGGCTCGCCTCCCGCAACGCCGAGATCGTCGTCGAATTCCGGCCGACGCCCCTCGCGCTCTTCCCCGGCGCCAACCGACCCAACAAGCTCGTGATCAAGCTGCAGCCGGAGGACGGGCTCGAACTGCACCTGTCGGCGGCCAGGGGAACCGCGGCAGGCGAGGAACTCGCCCCGGTGTTCCTCGACCTCGACTTCGACAAGGCGTTCGGGCAGGCGCGCGTCGGCGCCTACGAGCGCCTGCTGCTCGACGCGATCGCCGGACGCACGAGCCTCTTCGTGCGCAGCGACGAACAGGAGGAGGCGTGGCGCTGGGTCGAGCCCGTGCTCGACGACTGGACGCGGGACGCGGCCTCGTCCCGCGGGCCCGACCCTTACGTCGCGGGCTCGATGGGTCCCGAGGCGGCGAGTGCGCTCGTCGCGCGGGACGGCTTCGCGTGGGAGGAGGCGCGCTGACGCGGCCCCCGCCACGGACGGCGCGACCGAACAACCCGGGCAGGCGCGAATCGTTCGCGCAAGCAGAGCCTGACGGCCGCTGCCCCGTGCGTCGGCGTTCCCTTGACTTCCCCGGGCAGGGCGCATACCGTCGCACAGGTTGTGCAGTACAGGATGCGCCGCCTCCGAACGGCGCAGGGTCGCCGGGCCGCGCTGACCGGGGAGGGCACGATGGCCGCCCGACGCACGACGCAACGGGCCGCGACCGGCGGGACGCCTGCGCGCGCGCCGAGAAAGGCGTGGACCGTGCTCGTCTATCTCGCGGGCGACAACAACCTCGACGAGGCGGGCGCGGACGACCTCGCGGAGATGAAGTCGGTCGGATCGACCGACGAGGTCGACGTCGTCGCGCAGTTCGATCGCGCGGGCGCGTCCGGACGCACCTACCGATA
>DAOMBL010000644.1:0-1689 GCA_035427325.1 Casimicrobiaceae bacterium | reverse complement strand
CGCCGCCCTGCATCTGGCGCATGAAGAAGATCCACACGCCGATCAGCAGCAGCATCGGGAACCACGAGATGAACACCTGCGCGAGGAAGCTCTGCTCCTCCTCCGCCTTCGCGTCGACGCGCACGCCGTACTTGAGGAGGTCCGACACCATCCAGATGTCGCCGGGCGAGGTCGTGACGAAGCGCTTCTTGTCGATCGAGGTCCACTTGATCGTCCGGCCCTCGATCACCGCGGATTCGACCTTGCCGTCCTTGGCCTGCGCCATGAACTCGGAATAGGGCAGCGTGTCCTTGGACGCCTGGCGCGCGTCGAACTGCTTGACGACGGTCAGCACGACGAGACCGATGACGAGCCAGATGCCGATGTTCTTGAGGAGGTTGTTCACGTCGCGCTCCACGGGCCGCGCGGACCGCCGCGCGGCGCGTCCGAGGACCCCGCGGGGCCCCGGACGTTCGTTCGATGATTCTACCCTACCGCCCCGACCGTCCCGGAGCCGCCTTCACCGCGGCCGGAACCCCTTGCCCACCAGGAACACCTCGCGGCTGCGGTCCCGGCTGGCCCTGGGTTTCCGCACGTAGACCTTGGCGAACCGCTCCCGCATCGACCGCTCGAACTCCGCGAGCCCGGACCCCTGGAAGACCTTGACCGCGAAATCGCCGCCGGGTTGCAGGTGGTCGACCGCAAAGGCGAGCGCCAGATCCGCCAGGCCGACGCTTCGCGCCTGGTCGACCGCGTCGATGCCCGAAAGGTTGGGGGCCATGTCCGACAGCACAAGGTCCGCCCGCCGACCGTCGAGCGCCCCGGCGACGGCGGCGAGTCCTTCGTCGGTCGAGAAGTCCGCCTGCACGAACGCGACGCCGACGACCGGGTCCATCGGCAGGACGTCGACGGCGACAATCCGACCGCCCGGGCCCAGCCGCTCGCGCAGCACCTGGCACCAGCTCCCCGGCGCCGATCCGAGGTCGACCGCGACGATGCCGGGCCGGAGCAGGCGGTCCTTGTCGGCCAGCTCGACCAGCTTGAAGGCGGCGCGCGACCGGTAGCCGCGCCGCTTCGCCTCCTGCACATAGGGATCGTTGACATGGTCGTGCATCCACGCCTTGCCGAAGCGATGCTTCTTCTTCGACGGATTGAGCGGAGACGGCAAGGCAGCGGGCTTCGGAGCGTTGGGAAGGGTCTGGCCGGGGACCCGGCCGATGCGACCCGATCCGGCCGCAATCCCGGCATTCTGCCCGACCGTTCGGGGGGCGCGAGTCAGGGGCGCAGTTCGGCGAGTCGGCGCTGGTAGCCCTCTGCCGCGGCGCCATCGCCCGCACGCGCCGAGTACGCCGCGAGCGCGGAAAGCAGGTCGCGGTCGAAGCGATGCTTGTCGAGCGCGGCGCGCAGCACCGCGAGGGCTTCCTTCGTCCTGCCGGCGTCGTGGAGCGCCACCCCGTAGACGAACGCGTAGCGCGCGTCGTCGGGTGCGAGACGCACGGCCTCGCCCAATGCGGCGAGCGATTCCGGTCGCTTCTTCTGCCGCACGTACGCGAGCCCGAGCGCGTGCCGCGGCGCGGCGGCGCGGGGATCGGCCCGGGTCGCACGCACCAGGACCGCGACCGCTTCGTCGTCGCGACCCAGCGCGCGGTAAACGTCGGCGAGGTTGACGGCCGCCGGCGCGTAGGTCGGATCGAGTTCGAGCGCCCGGCG
>DAOMBL010000643.1:0-1691 GCA_035427325.1 Casimicrobiaceae bacterium | reverse complement strand
CATCAGGAGACAGGAAACAGAATTCAGAGGACAGTCGCGTCGGCGATTCCCCGGGCGGCGCATCGAGCGCCGGTAAGCGTCCTTCGTGGGTCGGCCTTGTGGGTCGGCCTTCAGGCCGACGCATTTCTTCCGCATGGCCACGGACCCCGTCGGGCTGAAGCCCGACCCACAGACAAGTTGCTGCACCCCGTCGGGCTGAAGCCCGACCCACGGATTCTGAAGTCCGACCCATGGACGTTCAGGGCCGACGCCGTGTCCCCGGGCGTGATCATCCGGAAGGGCGCGCATTGGGCCGATGCAGCATTCCCGGCATAATCGCCGCTCGAGTTCGACCGGGAGGCCCGATGGAATCCCCTGGACGCCGACGCTTCGCCTGTCATGTCGTCTGCGGTCTTGCGGCCGCGACGCTCGCCGGACCCGCGCTTGCGCAGGGAAACGACCGCGTTGTCTTCGCGACCGACTGGTTCGCGCAGGCCGAGCACGGCGGCTTCTACCAGGCGCTGGCCGAAGGCATCTACGCGAGGCACGGCCTGGACGTCACGATCCGGATGGGCGGACCGCAGGTCAACGGCCTGCAGCTCCTCGCGGCCGGCCAACTCGACGTCGCGATGGCCGACGGCTTGCAGGTACTGAGCGCTGCCGAGCAGAACGTGCCGCTCGTCGCGATCGCGGCGACGTTCCAGAAGAATCCCACCGTCGTGATCGCCCACCCCGGCGTGACGCGGCTCGAACAGTTGAAGGGCAAGCCGATCGCGATCGCGTCGGCGGCGAACACGACGTTCTGGCCCTGGCTCAAGGCCCAGTTCGGATTCGACGACGCGCAGAAGCGCCCGTACGCGTTCTCGGTGCAGCCGTTCCTCGCCGACGCGACGCTGTCGCAACAGGGTTTCGCGACCTCGGAGCCTTATTCGATCGAGAAAGGCGGCGTGAGGCCGGTCGTCTTCCTGCTCGCGGACTACGGTTACCCGCCCTACTCGGAAGCCCTGGTCGTGCGGCGCGACACGCTCGACAAGCGTGGCGGCGTGCTCGAACGCTTCGTGCGCGCCTCCGCCGAAGGGTGGAAGCGCTATCTCGCGGACCCCAGCGCAGGGAACGCGCTCATCCGGAAGGACAATCCCCAGATGACCGACGAACTCCTCGCGTACAGCCTGCGCCAGATGCGCGAGCACGCGATCGTCGAGGGGGGCGCGGCGAAGCGCGACGGGCTGCTGACGATGACCGACGCGCGCTGGCGCGCGACGGTCGACTTCCTGAAGCTCACGCGCCTCGCGAAGCCCAACGTCGACTATTCGAAGGCGTGGAGCCTCGCGATCGTGCGCGACGTCAGGGTCCTCCCCTGAGCATCGCCGCGCACCGGACGCCGCGGGACGGTTCCCCCGCGGTCGTCCTGACGGGCGCCACCAAGACCTGGCCGAACGGAACCCGCGCGCTCGATCCGATCGACCTCGACATCCGGCGCGGCGAGTTCCTGACCGTGCTCGGACCATCGGGTTGCGGCAAGTCGACGCTGCTGCACCTGGTCGCGGGGCTCGAAGCGCCGACGTCGGGGACGATCGCGTGGTGGGGCGAGTCGTTCGAGCGGACCGGCGTCCCGGGCCGGCGCCTCGCGATGGTGTTCCAGGCCCCGACACTGATGCCCTGGGCGCGCGTCGACGCGAACGTGCGTTTGCCGCTCACCCTCTCCGGTGCGC
>DAOMBL010000642.1:0-1699 GCA_035427325.1 Casimicrobiaceae bacterium | reverse complement strand
GCGGCATCGTCGCCGCCGGGGACGACGAGCCAGGGGCGGCAGAGCGTGGCTGGGCGCATGGCGTTGGGGCGGGGGCAGGCTGCCCCGCCATCGCCGTTCGCGTCGCCGCCGGTCGGGCAGGCCGGTCGGGACGTTGAAGCCGGGGCAGGGCGTCCCGACCATGGCATGATGCCGAAAAACGGAGCCCCGATGCAAAACGTCAGCGATGCCAGTTTCCGGACCGACGTGCTCGAGTCCGACCTGCCCGTGCTCGTGGATTTCTGGGCGCCGTGGTGCGCACCCTGCCGCGCCGTGGCCCCGTTCCTCGAGCAACTCGACACGGAGTTCGCCGGGCGCCTCAGGATCGCCAAGATGAACGTCGACGAGAACGGCGAGATCCCCGGCGCGCTGGGCGTGCGCAGCATCCCCACGTTCGTGATGTTCCGCGGCGGCAAGGCGGTTCAGGGCGCGGTGGGCGCGCTGAGCAAGGAGCAGCTGGTCGCGTTCGTCACGCCGCACCTCGAGGCGAAGGCGCCCTGAGCGGGGCGTCCGCGCCCCCCGCCCGGCCCGTCGACGGGGTCGCATGCCGTGAAGAGTTCGCGGTCGCGCTCGTTCCTGCAGCGGCAGCTCCGCTCGCTCGTGCGACGCACGGGCGTGTCGGCCGCCGACGCGTCGGGGGGCTACGCCGTGCAGCACCTGCCCGAGTGGATGGCGAAGACCTCGTTCGACTTCGCGCGCTGGCGCAGGCTGTGGGTCGAGCAGAATCCGCGCAACGACCGCGCGGATCTCGCGCGTCTCGTGATGTTCCTCGAGAACGCGCGACTCGTCGAACGCGAGGGCATCGCCGGGAGCATCGCCGAACTCGGCGTCTACAAGGGCACCACCGCGAAGCTCCTGCACGAACTCCTGCCGGGACGCCGGCTGTGGCTGTTCGACACCTTCGAGGGCTTCGACGCGCGCGATCTCGAAGGCGAGCGCAAGGCGGCGGCCTTTCGGTTCGACGACACGTCGCTCGACGCGGTGCTCGGCTACGTCGGGCGCGAAGGCGACGTGCGCGCCTGCAAGGGGCGCTTTCCCGAGACCGCGCAGGAGGTGCCGTCCGACGAAGTCTTCGCGCTCGTGCACCTCGACGCCGATCTCCACAAGCCGACCGCCGACGCGCTCGCGTTCTTCTACCCGCGGCTCGCGCCGGGAGGCTTCCTGATCCTGCACGACTACGGCAGCCTCGCGTGGCCGGGCGTCGCGCAGGCCGTCGATGCGTTCTTCGCCGAGCGCCCCGAGAGCATCGTGCGCATCCCCGACAAGTCGGGCACCGCGATCGTGCGCCGCCTGAAGGAGGCGAGGACCGGCCACGGCGGGCGCTAGAATCGCGCGGTCCGATCCGAGAGAGCTTTCCGATGCGCCTGCGCAGGCTTCCGGGCACCGCGCTCGACGTCTCCGAGCTGTGCCTGGGCACGATGACCTGGGGCGAGCAGAACAGCGAGGCCGACGCGCACGCGCAACTCGACTTCGCCCTCGCCCGAGGCATCAACTTCATCGACACGGCCGAGATGTATCCGGTGCCGGCCACCGCGGCGACGCAGGGACGCACCGAGGAGTTCCTCGGGAGCTGGATCGCCCGGCGCGGACGCGAGGGCCTCGTGATCGCGAGCAAGGTCGCCGGGCCCGGCCGGCGCGCCTGGATCCGTGGCGGACGCACCGACCTCACTTCCGAGACGAT
>DAOMBL010000641.1:0-1701 GCA_035427325.1 Casimicrobiaceae bacterium | reverse complement strand
GGCGTGACGATGGTCGCGCCCGCCGCCAGCGCGCGATGGAGCGCGTCGGTCATCGTCCGGGACGAGCCGCGAGGCCGGAAGGCGCCGCAGCGTGGAAGCGTCGGGTCGACGCGACTCTACCAGCGCGGGTGGCTCGGGACGCGAGCCTGCGAAACGCGGGCCGCTTCGATGCGGCGCGGCACTCGCGTCAGTCGCCGCCGAGCGCCGATCCGATCGAGGCGGGACCCGCAGCCGCGACGCCGATCCTCGGGAGCGTCGAGACCGACGTACCCGCCGGGGCGCCAGCGAGCACTCCGATCAGCGCGTCCGCGCGCGGTGCGTCGCCGCGGCGCGCCGCGAGCTTGAACTCGCCGCACCAGTCCTCGTCCCGGACGGTCGGCCAGACGCCCTCGATCAGGTAGGACTTCGGGTTGATCGGAGAGAGCGACGGAGCGTGACGGCGGCACAGCCCGGCGCCGGGGGCCTTGCCACCCGCGCCGCCCGAAGGGTTGCGCTCGTAGAACTGGCACTGCTGGCAGCGGTCCATGGCGGTCGTCCTCGATCGGTCGGGTCGGTCGTTCAGGTGGAGGCAGGAAGGTGGTCGGGGCGGATCGATCGAACGTGCGGCGGTGGTCGATGACGATGGCAGGTGGCGCGATGCGGCGCCTTCGTCCCTTCGGCCGATCAGTGGCGCACCGCCGGCCGGAAGGCGTGCGGATGCGCTCGTTCCGGTCGCGCGCCCCGTGCCACCGATCGCGCGGCCGGTCCTGGGCGCGCTGCGATCCGCATGGCGTCGCCGGAACGCCCGCGCGCGATGCACGAGGCGCGCGTTCGTGGACGGCGCGGCCGGTTCATCGTGCGTGTGCACGACCGCAATCCGCGCCGCGCCTGCCTGGTGGAAAAGACGGCCGCCGACCGCATCGCTGTGTTGGCAGTCGAAAGTACCTGTTGAGGCGGCCGGAGAAAATGGGGGGCGCGACCGCTCAGGCAGCGAGCTGACTCACCACGAGGCGCAACGACGCAGGCACATCCTGCGCGTGGCGCGGCGGCCGGTTCGCCTGGGCGTCCAGGTCGGCTTTCAGTTCCTCGTCGGCCTGCGCCGCCTCGCGCATCAGCTGTTCGTCGTATGCACGGCGCGCATCCGGGTCCGAGAGGACGCGATAGGCAGCGTGAATGGTCCGGATGAGTCCCGACAGATCCTGTCCCGCTTCGGTGCGCCCGAAGTGGAAGCGTTGGAGAACCTGCGCGTAGGCCGCTTCGATGCGCGCGACCGACGCACCCGGCGCGAGATCGAGATAGTCGTAGTGGGTGTAGATCACAACAGCCTCCTGTCCGGTTCGCGGTGTCTTGCTCTTGCAGACGGGGTTAGCAGCAAGCGTGCCATGCACGGCTTATCCGCACGGACGGACTGCGCAAGTACCTGATTTGGAATCCGGAGCATTCGCGCCGCCCGACGAGCGGTCATCGCGATGCGCGGACGAACGGTCGGACGGCGCCGGCGGTGGGTCAGATCATCGCCAGCGGCGTGCGCTTTCGCGGCGGTGGGAACATCCGGTCGATCGCCGTCATCACCTCGGCGGTCATGCGAAAGCCGGCGGCCGACGCGATGGCGTCCACATGTTCGATGCGCGCCGACTTGGGCACGGCGATGACGTCGCGATGAGCGATCAGCCACGAGAGCGCGAGCGACGCAGGCGATGTGCCGGCGTCGCGCGCGATCCG
>DAOMBL010000640.1:0-1708 GCA_035427325.1 Casimicrobiaceae bacterium | reverse complement strand
TATCCGCTGCCCGAAGCGCAGGTCGACCGGTTCATGATGAAGGTGCTGGTCGGCTACCCGAGCGAGACCGAGGAGTTCGTCATCGTCGAGCGCGTCACGGGCTCGGCGCAGGACGTGATGCCGGTGGCCACGACCGAGCAGCTCGCGGCGTTGCACCGCGAGTGCCGGTCGGGCTACGTCGACCCGGCGCTGATGCAGTACGCGGTCCGGCTCGTCGCGGCGACGCGCGAACCGGAGCGCTACGGCATCCGGGACATCGCGCGCTACATCACCTTCGGCGCGAGCCCGCGCGCGACCATCGCGCTGGTGGAGTGCGCCCGAGCGCTGGCGTTCCTGCGCGGCCGCTCCTATGCGCTGCCCGAGGACATGATCGACATCGCGCCCGACGTGCTGCGCCACCGGCTGTCGCTGTCCTACGAGGCGCTCGCCGACGGCGTGTCGGCGGACCGCCTGATCCTCGAGATCCTGCGCGGCATCGCCGCACCCGACAAGCCGCTCGACACCCATGTCGCGCTCGCCGAACGATCCTGAGCGGCTGCTCGCCCGGCTCGAGTGGACGGTGATCCGCCGTCTCGACGGCCTGCTGCAGGGCGATTACCGCACGCTGTTCCGCGGCTTCGGCCTCGACCTCGCGGACCTCCGCGAGTACCAGTACCACGACGACGTCCGCCACATCGACTGGAACGTGACGGCACGGCTGCAGACGCCCTACGTGCGCGAGTACGTCGAGGATCGCGAAGTGACCGCGTGGTTCCTGCTCGACCTCTCCGCGTCGATCGATTTCGGCTCCTCCGGAGTCCGCAAGCGCAACGTGTCGACCGAGTTCGTCGCGGTGCTCGCGCGCCTGCTCACGCGGCACGGAAACCGGATCGGCGCCGTCCTCTACGGAGACCGCGTCGACGCGGTGATCCCGGCACGCGGCGGGCGGCGCCAGGTGCTGCACCTGCTGGCGAGCCTCGACAAGCGCCCGCCGACGCCGAAGTCCTCGGGCACCCGGCTCGCCGACCTGCTCGGGGCGGCGATCGGGATCGTCCCCCGGCGCTCGCTGATGTTCGTCGTGTCGGACTTCGTGAGCGAGCCCGGCTGGGATCGGCCGCTCGCCCACCTCGCGCGCCGTCACGAGGTCGTCGCGGTGCGCCTCTACGACCCGCTCGAGCGGGCGCTGCCCGATCTCGGCATGGTCGTCATCGAGGACAGCGAGACGGGCGAGCAGATGTTCGTCGACACGCACGACCGCACGTTCCGCGCGCGCTTCGCCCGGGCGGCGGAGCGCCGCGAGGCGCTCGTGCGCGACGCGTTCGCGACCGCGGGCGTGGACGCCCTCGAACTCGCGACCGACGAGGACCTCGCCGGCGCGGTGCTGCGCTTCGCGGATCTCCGCAAGCGCCGCACGCAGCTCGCGGTCGGCGGCGGCCTGCCGAAGCATCTCGAGGCGCGGCGTGTCGTTCCAGTGGCCTGAACTCCTCTGGGCGCTCGCCGCGCTCCCGCTGCTCGTCGGCGCGTACCTGCTGCTGCAGCGCCGGCGCAAGCGCCTCGCGATGCGCTACGCGAACCTGTCGCTGGTGCGCGAGGCGCTCGCGCGCGGCGCGGGCTGGCGCCGCCACGTTCCGCCGCTCCTGATCCTCGCCGCGATCGCGACGATGATCGTCGCGACCGCACGGCCCGAGACGACGATCCTGCTGCCGTCGAAACAGGAGACGATCATCCT
>DAOMBL010000639.1:0-1717 GCA_035427325.1 Casimicrobiaceae bacterium | reverse complement strand
GCCTGCGTACGCCGCGCGAACTGCGCCTGACGCCTCGACCACGTCGGCGTCGCGCCCGAAGTCGCAGCTGCCCGCCGTGATGATCGTCGTCGGCGTGGCGGCGCTGGCCATCGCGGCGGGACTGTGGTGGTGGATGCAGAGCGTCGCGAGCCAGGCGGGGCGCCGTGTCTCGGCTGACGACACGAAGGTCGCATCAGGCACGGTTCCGCCGGCCACCGCACCCCCGGGCGCCGCGGTGCCCGCAATCGCGCCCGCCCCCGCGGCATCGCCGCCCCCCGCGGTAGCGTCGGCGGCGCCCGCCGAGCCGGGCACGCTGCTGATCACTGCCGCGGGCTTCGCCGATGCCAGCGATCCGCGCTACAAGGCCGACCCCGCGAAGCTCGCCGGCGACCTGCGTGCCGATGCGCGCGGCCAGCTGGTCGAGAAGGCGCTCGGCCTCCTCGTCGAGCGCAAATCGCTCGCGGCCAACTACGACGCCCTGAACGCCAGGCTCGTCGCGAAGAGCGGCGACTTCATCCGCACGGTGGTGCGCGAGAGCGAGCCGGTGGTGGGCGCGAGCGGCGTCGCCACGATGACCACCGAAGCGGTCGTCAACGTCAAGGCGGTGCAGAAGTCGCTCAACGCGATGACGCGGGAGGAACGCCTGGACGTGATCCGCGCGAACGGCGATCCGAAGGTATCGATCGCGATCGGCGTGCGCGACGCGGAGCGGCCCGACCTGCCGCCGCAGCGCTCGCCGGTCGCGGAGAACCTGCTGGCCGAACGCATCCGCTCGTTCGGTTTCCGGGTCGTCGATCCCGCGGCGGCCGACGTGTCGATCGCCGGCGAGGCCGCGGTGAAGCGCCTGTCGACGCGCCTCGAAGCCTCGGGCGTCGTCATCACCAAGTACGCGCTCTCGTCGTGGACGCTCAAGGCCGTCGACCGGACCTCCGGCGAGGAGATCTACCATGCGACCGCGCTGCCGAAGGGACCCGGCAGCTGGGCGAGCGAGGAAGAGGCGCTGAAGGCGATCGGCACCGGCGTGGCCGACGCGTTCTCGCGCGAGTTCTTCCTGCAGCACGCGGCCGCGACCGCGAAGCGCGTGACGCTCGTCATCGAGGGCGTGCCGTCGGCCGACGTCGCGGCCAAGCTCGCGCGCGAGTTCGTCGGCCTGCCCGCGGTGATATCGTCCGGCGCCCGCCCGGGTGCGACCGGAACCTTCGACCTCGAGCTTTCCGGCGGCGGTGGCGCCGCCGATCTCGTCGCCGCGGGCGTGATCGCGCCGCTCAACGCGAAGCTGGGCAAGCCCTGCCTGCTCCCGGGCGCTACCTCGGGCAGCGAGGTGCATGTGCGCTTCGACGTGGCCTGCAACGACGCGGCGATCCTCGGCCGCCTCGACTCGAATCCGCCGGCCGGTCTCTACGGGGCGCCGGAGTCGCGCCAGCGCTCGGTGCTGCGCGATCCCGACGCGCTGCGGAAGCTCTCGATCTGACTGCCACGCCGACGCCGGACGCTGGTTCCGCACGCGCGGCGTTCCCGCCGCTGCGGCCGCGCGGACACCTCGCGGAGAACGTCCTGCACTTCGTGCGCGTCCTGCGCGCGACCGGCGTCCCGGTGGGACCGGCGAAGGCGATCGACGCGCTCGCGGCGGTCGAGGCCGTCGGCCTCGAGAACCGCACCGACTTCCGCGAGGCGCTCGCCGCGGTGCTGTGCTCGCGGCGCGAGCACCTCGACCTCT
>DAOMBL010000638.1:0-1744 GCA_035427325.1 Casimicrobiaceae bacterium | reverse complement strand
GTGCGCTACCGCACCGGCTTCGCGGACGGCCGCCCGGTGCGCACCCGCATGACCGAACTCGCCCGCGAACTCGACCGCCTCGCGCGCGACCACGGCGCGTGGGTGCGGCTGCACTACGTCTACCCCTACCCGCACGTGGACGAAGTCATCGAACTGATGGCCGACGATCCGTCGGGAGGCGGCCTCGTCCCCTACCTCGACGTGCCGTTCCAGCACGCGAGCCCGCGCATTCTCAAGCTGATGAAGCGCCCCGCCGCGCCGGAACGCGTGCTCGAGCGCGTGCACGCATGGCGCAAGGCGAAGCCCGACCTCGCGATCCGCAGCACCTTCATCGCGGGTTTCCCCGGGGAGACCGAGGCCGAGTTCGACGAACTCCTCGACTTCCTCGGCGAGGCGAGGCTCGACCGCGTTGGATGCTTCGCATACTCGCCGGTCGAGGGCGCCGCGGCGAACGCGCTGCCCGACCCGGTCGACGCGGACGAACGCGAAGCTCGACGCGCGCGATTCATGGAGAAGCAGGCCGCGATCAGCGCGGCGCGGCTCGCAGCGAAGGTCGGCCGCACCCTCGACGTTCTGGTCGATCGGGTCGACACCGCCGGGCGCGGCAAGGCGAAGCGCACGGTCGCGATCGGGCGGACCGCCGGCGACGCACCCGAGATCGACGGCGTCGTGCGCATCGCGAATGGCGCGGGGCTCGCTCCCGGCACGTTCGCGCGTGTCGTGGTCACCGCCTCCGACGCGCACGATCTCGACGCGCGCCTCGCGACGCCCTGATTGGGCGGGGCCGGTTTTCCCCATGCGGCGTCGTGGCCGCCGCCCCGCCCGCCCTGTGCAGGTCGCCGCCGCCCCACCTATAATCGCGCGGATCGACAGGCGGCGCAGGTGCGCGTCGCGGGGAGACACGCGATGGCGTCGCGACCTTGGTTCGCAGTGCAGCCCTCGAAATCGCTCGCAGCGATCCCGATCATCGCCGCGCTGATCGTCGTCGCGGGCTGCGGGCGCGAGGCCGCACCGCCGGCGCCTCCCGCGGTCACGCACGTCACCACGGTCACGGTCGCGGCCCGCGACGTTCCTGTCGTCCCGGAGTACGTCGCGCAGACGCAGAGTTCGCAGTCGGTCAACATCCAGGCGCGCGTGTCGGGCTTCCTCGACAAGCGCGTCTACACCGAAGGGTCGATCGTCAAGGCGGGGCAGACGCTCTTCCTGATGGACCCGAAGCCGTTCCAGGCGCAGGTCGACGGCGCGCAGGCCGCGCTGTCGCGCCAGCAGGCGGCCTACGACGTCGCCTCCGCCAACCTGAAGCGCGTGCAACCGCTGGTCGAGCAGAACGCGCTGTCGCAGAAGGATCTCGACGACGCGAAGGGCCAGTTCGAGCAGGCGGGCGCCGCCGTCGAGCAGGCGCGCTCGCAGCTCGAGGAAGCGAAGCTCAACCTGTCCTACACGACGATCACCTCGCCGGTCGACGGCATCACGAGCAACGCCGCGGTCGCCGACGGCACCTACGTCAACGCGCAGAACTCGCAACTCACGACGGTGGCGGTGCTCTCGCCGATGTGGGTGAACTTCAGCATCTCGGAGAACGAGATGGCCCGGATCCGCCGCGAGCAGCGCTCCGGCGAACTGAAGCTGCCGCAGGCGCAGGCGTTCGAGGCGGAGATCATCCTCGTCGACGGCACGGTGTATCCGTTCACCGGGCGCATCACGTTCACCGATCCGTCGTTCAACCAGCAGACCGGCACCTTCC
>DAOMBL010000637.1:0-1744 GCA_035427325.1 Casimicrobiaceae bacterium | reverse complement strand
CGGAGCCGCGCTCTCCGCCGTCGCGCCGGCGACGGGATCCGCCAGCGCAAGCACCGACACCATCGCGGGCTTCGTCGCCGGTTTCAACTGCGCGCCGAGGTCGAAGATCTCGCCCGGCCCCGGCTGGATCTTGGTGGTGGGCGAACGCGGGGCGACCTGCGTCACCAGCCCGGAACCTTCGAGGATCGGGATCAGCGCGCCCGCGTTGCCGGCCTCGCCGCGCACGACGATCTCGCGGTCGCGCTCCCGGCCTTTCGGGAGTGCGCGCACTTCGAGCTGCGTGATCCAGGTGTCGTCGGGCAGGACCGCACTCATGGTGTCCAGCATGCGCACGATCGGCGGATACGCGTACTTGCGGTCGAGCACGAAGTTGTAGTCCGAGACGGCCTTCTCGAGATCGGCACGCCGGCGTTCGGACACCGCGGCTTCCGCGTGCGCGGCCTGCGCACGCCCGATCAGCGCGATCGCGTAGTCGCGCTTCTGCCACAGCGGCAGCACGATGGCGACGACCGTGACGGCCCCGAGCGCGGCGAGCGGCGCCCAGAACTGCCAGCGCTTCCACGGCGACGGCGCGACGCGCGCCTCCTCGGGCGCGAGGTTGAGCCGCGACGGCGGCGCGCCCGGATCGTCCGGGGTGACGCTGCGGACCTCCGCGCCCCAGCCCGATGCGTGCGCCAGTGCGGCGTCCACGATCCCCCGCCTCGCCGCGGCGAATTCGACCGAGACCGTGCCCTTGCCCGGGTCGCGCGACACGACGGCCGCGTCGTAGTAGAGCTCGTCGGCCTTGAACGGCGTCAGCCGGTCGAGATCGTAGCCGATCGCCTGCCGCAGGTTCTCCTCGACCGCAGCGGGCAGCACGAGCGTGCGGCGGAGCACCGCACGCGCGGGAATCGCGAGCCGCACGCGCAGCGCCCCCGACGCGCCCTGTCCGGCGAGACGGCGGACCTCGTCGACCGCCGCGCGACCCGCTGCGGCGACCGACTGCGCGTCGCCGTCGAGCGCGATCGTCGCGGCCGGTTCGACCTTCACCGCGCCGTCGACCATCATCGGCCGCCACACGGTCGCCGATGCGCCGTCGAACGCGAGGATCGGCCGCATCCGCCGGCGCGCCACGGCGTTTCGCGCGGAACTCGGCACCAGCGGCGCGAGTTCCGCGCCCCACCAGCGCAGGAACGACGCGATGCCGCTCCGCTGCGCGATCGCGGAGAGCGCGCCCGCGGTGCGGACGAGCGGCGTTCTACGTTCGGGGGCCATCGGAGGGTTCGGTGTTCGTGTCGGCGGACGCGGGCGCCATCGCGCCTTCGAGCCACGCCAGCACGACGAGCGGCCTCGACGGATCCTGCGAGGGTCGCACCACCGCTTCGCGCACGAAGGTTACACCATCGGAGGTGCGCGCCTCGGCCCGGATCCGCCAGGTCTGGATCGCGCCGGACGCGAGCCCCGACGCACTCGCGAAGGCGGGCGCCGGGAGTCCGTCGCGGATCGCCGCGTCGCGCTGCGCGAGGTACGCGTCGACGGCCGAGGCGTCGACGCCGGGCAGCGCCAGGAGGACCTCGCGCGAGGCCGTGCGCGGATTGATGCCGGGTTGCCGCGACCACACGGTGACGCTGCCGATGATCCGCGCGTAGACCCAGGGCGTCATGCCGAGCACGCGCGAGACCTCGCCCACCGCCTCGAACGGCGCGTTGGCCGGAGCCACCTTGGCGCCCGCGGCCCGGTAGTCGGCCGCTTCCGCGCCCTGCGG
>DAOMBL010000636.1:0-1750 GCA_035427325.1 Casimicrobiaceae bacterium | reverse complement strand
TGCGGCGCGCCGACGTTCGCCTCGACGCCGAACTCGCGCTTCATGCGGTCGACGAGGATCTCGAGGTGCAGCTCGCCCATGCCGGAGATGATCGTCTGGCCCGACTCCTCGTCGGTTCGGACGCGGAAGCTCGGATCCTCCTGCGCCAGGCGGTTGAGCGCGATGCCCATCTTCTCCTGGTCGGCCTTGGTCTTCGGTTCCACGGCGACGTGGATCACCGGCTCCGGGAACACCATCTTCTCGAGCGTGATGATCTTCTGCGGATCGCACAGCGTGTCGCCGGTGGTCGCCTCCTTGAGGCCCACCGCGGCCGCGATGTCCCCGGCGCGAACTTCCTTGATGTCCTCGCGCTGGTTCGCGTGCATCTGAAGGATGCGGCCGATCCGCTCCTTGCGGCCCTTGACCGGGTTGTAGATCGTGTCGCCCGAGTTCACGACCCCCGAGTAGACGCGGAAGAACACGAGCTGGCCGACGTAGGGGTCGGTCATGATCTTGAACGCGAGGCCCGCGAACGGCTCGTCGTCCGACGCCTTGCGCTCGCCTTCCTTCCCGTCCTCGAGTTCGCCGGTCCCCGGCGGGATGTCGGTCGGCGCGGGCAGGTAGTCGATCACCGCGTCGAGCATCGCCTGGACGCCCTTGTTCTTGAACGCGGTCCCGCACAGCATCGGCACGATCTCGTTGGCGATCGTGCGCAGGCGCAGGCCCTTCCTGATCTCCTCGGCCGAGAGCTCTCCCGATTCGAGGTACTTGTTCATCAGCTCTTCGTTCGCCTCGGCGGCGCTCTCGACCATCTTCTCGCGCCACTCCTTGCAGACCTCGGCGAGTTCTGCCGGGATGTCGCTCACCTCGTACTTCGTCCCCTGCGACGCCTCGTCCCAGGTGATCGCCTTCATGCGGACGAGGTCGACGACGCCCTCGAAGGCGTCCTCGGCGCCGATCGGCACCTGGATCGGCACCGGATTCGCCTTGAGGCGCGTCTTCATCTGGTCGTAGACCTTGAAGAAGTTCGCACCGACGCGGTCCATCTTGTTCACGAAGGCGAGGCGGGGCACCTTGTACTTGTTCGCCTGCCGCCACACGGTCTCGGATTGCGGCTGCACGCCGCCGACCGAGTCGTAGACCATGCAGGCGCCGTCGAGCACGCGCATCGAGCGCTCGACCTCGATCGTGAAGTCCACGTGGCCCGGCGTGTCGATGATGTTGATCCGGTGCTCGGGGTACTTGCCGTCCATCCCCTTCCAGAAGCAGGTCGTCGCGGCGGAGGTGATCGTGATGCCGCGCTCGCGCTCCTGCTCCATCCAGTCCATCACCGCGGCGCCGTCGTGGACCTCGCCCATCTTGTGGGAGACGCCGGTGTAGAACAGGATGCGTTCGGTGGTCGTGGTCTTCCCGGCATCGATGTGCGCACTGATGCCGATGTTCCGGTACCGCTCGATGGGCGTGGTTCTTGGCACTGTCGTGTTCCGGCGCGCGGCCTCCGCGGTGCTGCTCGGCGGGGCGGCGGGCCGTCCTGTCGCTTTGGGCTGTTGTTGTCGGTCGCTCGGGGCGTCGTAGGGCAAGGTCGGCTCGCGGCGATCAGAAGCGGAAGTGCGAGAACGCCTTGTTCGCTTCCGCCATGCGATGGACTTCCTCGCGCTTCTTCACTGCGCCGCCTCGGCCTTCGGACGCGTCGAGCAGTTCGCCCGCGAGGCGCGCGCCCATCGACTTCTCGCCGCGCTTGCGCGCGGCTTCGCGCAGCCAGCGCATCGCG
>DAOMBL010000635.1:0-1751 GCA_035427325.1 Casimicrobiaceae bacterium | reverse complement strand
TGCGCGTGGGCTGCGGCTCGGCGACCGTCGGCATCTTCGCGAAGCAGTTCTACGGCGTCGCCGACGAGGTCGTGGTGGTCGACGACCACATCACCGGCGTGCTGACGCAGCACCAGGCGGGACGCTGCCTCGACATGCGGCTCTCCGGCGTGAAGCTGCGCGGGCGCCGCTCGACCCCAGGCCGCTACTTCCAGGTCGCGAACCCCGGCACCGGCTGGGGCGGCACCGACATCCTCGACCCGCTCTCGATCGTCGAGGGCTGGGACCCCGCCACCGCGTGGCCGGGATTGCGGCTGCTGATGGTGTCGACGACCGGCGAGCACGCCGCATGGTTCGTGCTCGACGATGCGCTGAAGCCGCAACCGGCTCCGCTGCCCGCCGCGGTCGCGCGGATCGTCGCGCGCATCGGCGAGAACTGCGAGCCGTCGCTGTGCACGGTGCTCTTCGTCGGCGGGGCCGGCGGAAGCCTGCGTGCCGGCGTGACCGAGAATCCGGTGCTGCTGACGCGCTCGATCAAGGAAGCGATCGTCAACGTCACCTGCGGCGGCGCGCCCGCCTACGTGTGGCCGGGCGGCGGCATCACGGTGATGGTCGACGTCGCGCGCATGCCGGACCGGAGCTTCGGCACGGTTCCGACGCCGGCGATCGTCGCCCCGATCGAGTTCACGATGCGCGTCGACGACTACCGCACGCTCGGCGGGCACATGGACCAGGTGCGCACGCTCGACGACGCCTTGCGCCACGGCGCCTGGCATCGCGACGGTGCGCCGACCGCCCGCCGGATCGAGCCGATCGCCGCTGTCAATCCCTGGCCGGTCGGCCGCGCGCCGCTCCTGGGCTGACCGGGCGACACGATGGGCGCCACGCGAGCACGCCTGCCGGGCGGGCGGCTCCACTTCCAGCACGGACCGATCGACATCGTGATCGGCGCCGACGGCGACCCGCGCGCGGTCGAGGCGGCGCACGACGCCGCGTGGCGGCGTTTCGCGACGATCCTCGACGAACTGGTCGGGGAACTCCCGGCGCTGCGCCGCCCGGTGGGGGAGGAGTGTCCGGTCGAGGGCGTCGTCGCGCGTCGCATGTGGCACGCCTGCCACCCGTTCCGCGACCGCTACGTCACGCCGATGGCGGCGGTCGCGGGATCGGTCGCGCAGGAACTCGTCGCGGCGTACGCGCGCGAGGGCGTCGCCCGCGCGTGGGTGAACAACGGCGGCGACATCGCGATCCACCTCGCGCCGGGAACCTCGGTGACGGTCGGCCTGTACGCCGACCTCGCGCGCTTCGATCCGGTCCAGGCGGGCGCCTCGCTCGCCACCGACGCCCGGTTCACCGTCGCCTGGGACCAGCCGGTGCGCGGCGTCGCCACCTCCGGCTGGCGGGGGCGCAGCTTCTCGCTCGGCATCGCCGACAGCGTCACCGTGCTCGCGGCGACCGCGGCGCAGGCCGACGCCGCGGCGACGATGATCGCGAACGCGGTCGACGTCGACGACCCGCGCATCGTCCGCAGCCCGGCGCGCGAGTTGCGCGACGACACCGACCTGGGCGACCTCGCGGTGACGGTCGACGTGCCGCCGCTCGGCGACGCGCCCGCGCGCCAGGCCCTCGCTGCCGGCGTCGCGCGCTCGCGCGAGATCCGCCCCGCGGGCCTCTGCCAGGAAGCGATCCTGGTCTGCCAGCACTGGGTAGCGAGCGCGACGAAGCCGGCGATACGGCTCGCGTACCCCCGCCCCGGGCCGGAGGCCGCCCCGCCG
>DAOMBL010000634.1:0-1752 GCA_035427325.1 Casimicrobiaceae bacterium | reverse complement strand
GCAGAAGATCGCGGACGAACTCACCGCCGACATCGACAAGGAGACGGTCGACTTCGGGCCGAACTACGACGGCAAGGAGGAGGAGCCGTCGGTGCTCCCGGCGCGGCTGCCGAACCTCCTCGTCAACGGCAGCTCGGGCATCGCGGTCGGCATGGCGACCAACATCCCGCCGCACAACCTCGGGGAGACGATCGCCGGTTGCCTCGCGGTCCTCGCCCGGCCGGAGACGACCGTCGACGAGCTGATGGAGATCATCCCCGCGCCCGACTTCCCGACCGCGGGGATCATCTACGGGCTCGAGGGCGTGCGCGAAGGCTACCGGACCGGTCGCGGGCGCGTCGTGATCCGCGCGCGCACCCACGTCGAGGACCTCGACAAGGGCAACCGCCAGGCGATCATCGTCGACGAGATCCCCTACCAGGTCAACAAGGCGAACCTGCTCGCGCGCATCGGCGAACTGGTGCGCGACAAGAAGCTCGACGGCATCTCGGATCTGCGCGACGAGTCGGACAAGTCCGGCATGCGGGTCGTGATCGAGTTGAAGCGCGGCGAGGTGCCGGAGATCGTCCTCAACAACCTCTTCAAGCTGACGCAGCTCCAGGACAGCTTCGGCATGAACATGGTCGCGCTGGTCGACAACCAGCCGCGGCTCCTCGACCTCAAGCAGTTCATCGTCCACTTCCTGCAGCACCGCCGCGAAGTCGTGGTGCGGCGCACGCGCTTCGACCTGCGGAAGGCGCGCGAGCGCGGGCACATCCTCGAAGGCCTCGCGGTCGCCCTCGCGAACGTCGACGAGATGATCGCGATCATCAAGGCGTCGCCGACGCCGCCGGAAGCCAAGACGGCGCTGATGGCGCGCGCGTGGAAGAGCGCGGTCGTCGAGGCGATGCTCGCGCGCGCGCACGCCCGCGAGGCGCGTCCCGAGGGGCTGCCCGCGGACTTCGGCGCGACGCCTGCGGGCTACCGCCTGTCGGACGCGCAGGCGCAGGCGATCCTCGAGATGCGCGTGCAGCGCCTCACCGGCCTCGAGCAGGACAAGATCACCGGCGAGTACCGCGAGGTGATGGACCTGATCGCCGACCTGATCGACATCCTCGCGAAGCCCGCACGCGTCACCGCGATCGTCGGAGCCGAACTGGAGGCGATCCGCGCGCAGTTCGGCGACAAGCGCCGCTCCGAGATCGTCGCGCAGGGCGTCGACCTGTCGATGGAGGACCTGATCGCGCCGCAGGACATGGTCGTGACGCTGTCGCACGGCGGCTACATGAAGGCGCAGGCGGTCGACGAATACCGCGCGCAGCGCCGCGGCGGGCGCGGCAAGCAGGCGACCGCGACCAAGGAGGACGATTTCGTCGAGCGCATGTTCATCGCGAACACGCACGACTTCATCCTGTGCTTCTCCAACCGCGGCCGGGTCTACTGGCTCAAGGTCTACAGCGTGCCGCAGGGCAGCCGCGCGTCGCGCGGGAAGCCGATCGTGAACCTCGTGCCGCTCGCGGACAACGAGAAGATCACCGCGATCCTGCCGGTCCGGGAGTTCACCGAGACGCAGTACGTGTTCATGGCGACCGCGATGGGAACGGTGAAGAAGACCCCGCTCGCCGACTTCTCGCGCCCGCGGCCGTCGGGCATCATCGCGGTGGACCTCGCCGACGGCGACCGCCTGATCGGCGTGGCGCTGACCGACGGCAAGAACGACGTGATGCTGTTCAGCTCCGGGGGCAAGGCGGTGCGCTGCGACGAGAACGACGT
>DAOMBL010000633.1:0-1759 GCA_035427325.1 Casimicrobiaceae bacterium | reverse complement strand
GCGCGGGCGAACGCGGAGCGATGCGACAGTAAGGGGGCGTGCGCGGCGCCGCCGGTCGGCGGGGGTCGCGCGTGGGGCATCGCCCGCGCGGGGCACGCGCGGGCGGCCGGAGGCGCGGGCGTGTCCCGCTCGCCCGTGACGACGAGCGAGGGCGCCTGCACCGTCCGCACTTCGTCCCGCAGGTCCGCTGCCGCGAGCACGCGCAGCGCCGACGCGATCGCCGCGCCGTCCGGCTCGCCGCGCGCGAAGAGCTGGCGGCGCAGGAGCGCGAGCGCGCGCCGGCCGTCTTCGCTGCCCTGCACCTGCAGCGTGAGGAAGCGCAGGAGCGTCTGGCGCCAGTCGGCCGCGAGGTCGTCGCCGAAGCGCTCGAGCGTCTCCGCCGTCATCGCGTGCGGCCAGTCCGGCGTCGCGACGAAGCGCGGCGACGTGCAGACGAGGATCAGGCGCGCGATGCGCGCAGGTTCGCGCAACGCCCAGCGCAGCGCGACCTGTCCGCCGAACGACCAGCCCAGCACCGTGAGCGGCTCGCCCGGCCCGAACGCCCGCGCGAGCGCGTCGGCGAAACCGTCGAGCGTGTCCGCGCGCACGTCCCGCGAATGGCCGTGGCCGGGAAGGTCGACCGCATGCACGCGGAAGCGCGCCGCGAGCGCGGGGAGCAGCGTCCCGAAGAGTCCGGAGTGCATGGCCCAGCCGTGCAGCAGCACGAGCGGCGGGCCGTCCCCGACAGCCTCGACGTGGAGGCTCGCGCGCTCGATCGCAACGCTCACGGCGCCTCCCGGGCGATGGCGTGCAGGGCGTGGAGCAGGCGGTCGACGTCGGCGTCGTCGTGCGCCGCCGAGAACGAGACGCGCAGCCGTGCGGTCCCTTCGGGGACCGTGGGTGGCCGGATCGCGGGAACGAACAGGCCCCGCGCCTCGAGCGCGCGTGCGAGGCCCAAGGCCCGGCGGTTGTCCCCGACGACGAGCGGCTGGATCGGCGTCGTCGAGTCGAGAAGCCGCCAGGGCAGCGACGCCGCGCCCGCCCGGAAACGCGCGACGTGGCGCGCGAGCCGCGCCCGCCGTTCGTCGTCTCCGCGCAGCAGCGCGAGGCTCGCCAGGAGCGTCTCCGCGAGCATCGGCGGCGAGGCGGTGGTGAATACGTAGGGACGCGCCGTCTGGACGATCGTCTCGATCACGGCGGGATGCGCCGCCACGAACGCGCCGGCCACGCCGGCGGCCTTGCCGAGCGTCCCCATCAGCACGATGCGCGGCGACGCGACGCGAAGTTCGGCCAGCGTGCCCCGGCCTCCGCCCAGCACGCCGAAGCCGTGCGCGTCGTCGACGACGAGCCAGGCGTCGTGCGCCTCCGCCAGCGCGAGCAGCGCGGCGAGCGGGGCGATGTCCCCGTCCATGCTGAACACCGCGTCGGTCGCGACGAGCTTCCTTCGCGCCCGGGAGGAGCGCAGGCGCCTCTCCAGCGCATCGGTGTCGAGGTGCGGGTAGCGGACGAGCCTCGCGCGCGCGAGGAGCGCCCCGTCGTTGAGACAGGCGTGGTTCAGGCGGTCCGCGTGCACCTCGGTCTCGCGGTCGGCGAGCGCCGAGACGATCGCGAGGTTCGCGAGGTAGCCGGTCGAGAACGTCGCCGCGCGCGCGCCCTCGCAGGGCCCCGCCCACAGCGCCAGCTCGCGCTCGAGCGCCTCGTGCGGCGCGTAGTGGCCGCAGACGAGGTGCGAGGCCGTCGCGCCGACGCCCCAGCGCCGCGCGGCCGTCGCGGCCGCCTC
>DAOMBL010000632.1:0-1763 GCA_035427325.1 Casimicrobiaceae bacterium | reverse complement strand
CGCCCTGCCGCTCCTCCTGCAGGGCGAGGGCTCGCGCAGCGAGCTGCTCGCGCGCTTCCGACGGCTGGGCAACGGCGTGCTCGTGGCGAGCGCGTCGTTCTGGGAGGGCGTCGACGTGCGCGGCGAAGCGCTCTCGGTGGTGGTGATCGACAAGCTGCCGTTCGACCCGCCCGACGACCCGGTGCTCGCCGCGCGCCTCGAGCACCTGCGCCGCGCCGGACGCAACCCGTTCGTGGAGTACCAGCTGCCGCACGCCGCAATCGCGCTCAAGCAGGGCGCGGGCCGCCTGATCCGCGACGAGCACGGCCGCGGCGTGCTCGTGCTGTGCGACCCGCGCCTGCTCTCCAAGGGCTACGGGCGCCAGCTCCTCGACAGCCTGCCGCCGATGCCGCGCACCCGCTCGATTGCGGACGTCGCCGCGTTCTTCGCCGGCGCGACGCGACGGGAGAGCCCACCGCCGCAATGCGCCGCCCGGCGGCGCGGCGCGCACACTGGAGGCGAGCGATGAAAGTCCTGATCACCGGCGGCGGCGGTTTCATCGGTCATCGGTTGGCGCGCGAGCTCCTCGAGCGCGGCACGCTGGCGGCGCCCGACGGGGCGCCGGCCGCCATCAGCGCGATCAAGCTCCTCGACCGCGCGTTCCCGCCCGCTCCCGATGCGCGCCTGACGTGCGTGCCCGGGGACCTGTCGGCGCCCGGACTGATCGACGCCGCGCTCGACCGGGACACCGCGGCGGTGTTCCACCTCGCCGCGGTGGTGAGCGCGGGCGCCGAGGCGGACTTCGACCTCGGCTATCGCGTGAACCTCGACGGAACGCGGCTGCTGCTGGAGGCCTGCCGCGGGCTGCAGCGCCCGCCGCGGCTCGTGTTCGCGAGTTCGGTCGCGGCGTTCGGGGGCGATCTCCCCGCCGTGCTCGACGATGCGACGACGCCCAATCCGCAGACGTCGTACGGCGCGCAGAAGGTGATCGGCGAGTACCTGGTCAGCGACTACACGCGCAAGGGGTATGTCGACGGGCGCAGCCTGCGCCTGCCGACGATCGTCGTGCGTCCCGGCCGGCCGAACCTCGCCGCGTCCTCGTTCGCGAGCAGCATCTTCCGCGAGCCGCTCAACGGCGTCGTCTGCGAGTGCCCGGTGCCGGAGTCGACCGGGATCTGGCTGCTGTCGCCGCGCCGGGTCGTCGACGCGCTCATCCACGCGCACGACCTGCCGGCCGCGGCCTGGGGCGTGAACCGGGTGCTGAACCTGCCCGGGATCACGGTCACGGTCGCCGAGGGGGTGGCGGCGCTGCGGCGCATCGCGGGCGAGGCCGCCGCTGCGCGCGTCCGGTTCGCGCCGGACGAGCGGATCAATCGCATCGTGCAGGGCTGGCCGGTGCGCTTCCGCACGCCGCGCGCGACCGCCCTCGGGTTCGCGGCCGACCCGGACATCGACGCCGTGATCCGCGCCTATGTCGCGGACGAGGGGCTGCAGGTCTCCTGAGCGCGGGCGCGCCCGCGGCGCGCGGCTACTTCCAGATCTGCCACCAGGATTTTTCGTTGCGCACGAAGTTCCCGCTCAGCGCCGAGCTCTGCGGAAAGTTCTTCGCCAGCACGCGCTCGGCGTCCGCGCGCAGATCCTTCATGCCCATCGCGCCGTAGGCCTGCACCATGATGAACAGCGCCTCCTCCACGGCCGGAGCCTCGGGGTAGGTCTTCACCGCGAACTGCGCGCGGTTCGCCGCCGCGAGGTACGCGCCGCGCCGCATGTAGTAGCGCGCGACG
>DAOMBL010000631.1:0-1766 GCA_035427325.1 Casimicrobiaceae bacterium | reverse complement strand
AGAAGAACATGGGGCCGGCGGGCCTGACGCTCGTCATCGTCCGCGACGACCTGCTGGACCGCGCGCTTCCCATCTGTCCGTCGGCGTTCCACTGGAAGGAACAGGCCGAGGCCGACTCGATGCTCAACACGCCGCCGACCTACGCGATCTACATCGCCGGGCTCGTGTTCGAGTGGCTGCTCGCGCAGGGCGGATTGCCGGCGATCGAGCAGAAGAACATCGCGAAGGCGAAGCTCCTCTACGACGTGCTCGACGCGAGCGCGTTCTACCGTTCGCCGGTGCGCCGCGCCGACCGCTCGCGGATGAACGTGCCGTTCCGGCTGCCGGACGAGAAGCTCGATTCGGCGTTCCTGAAGGGCGCGGAGGAGCGCGGCATGATCCAGCTCAAGGGACACCGCTCCGTCGGCGGCATGCGCGCGTCGATCTACAACGCGATGCCGCTCGAGGGCGTGCAGGCGCTCGCGACGTACATGAAGGACTTCGAGCGCCGCCACGGCTGACGCGCGATGTACCGGATCCTCACGATCAACGCGATCTCCTCGCAGGGCCTCGCGCGCTTCCCCGCGGCGCGCTACACGGTGGGGAAGGCCGTCGAGCATCCCGACGCGATCCTCGTGCGTTCGCACGACATGCACGCGATGGCGATCCCGGGGAGCGTCAAGGCGATCGGGCGCGCGGGCGCGGGCACCAACAACATCCCGGTCGCGGCGCTGTCGGCCCGCGGCGTCCCGGTGTTCAACGCTCCCGGCGCGAACGCGAACGCGGTGAAGGAACTCGTGCTGACCGCGATCCTGATGGCCGCGCGCAACGTGGTACCGGCGATCCGCTACGTCGAGGGTCTCGACCGGGGCGCGGCGGACCTCGAGGCGCGGGTCGAGGAGGGCAAGAAGCAGTTCGCCGGCGTGGAGCTGCCGCAGCGCACGCTCGGCATCGTGGGCCTGGGCGCGATCGGCGGGCTCGTGGCCGATGTCGCGATCCGGCTCGGAATGAAGGTGGTCGGCTTCGATCCCGAGATCACCGTCGACGCCGCGTGGCGCCTGCCGGCGTCGGTGCGCAAGGCGCACTCGATCGACGAGGTGATGAAGTCCTCCGACTTCGTGACGCTGCACGTCCCGCTGCTGCCGGTGACCCGCCACCTCGTCGACGCCCGCCGGCTCTCGCTGGCGAAGAGCGGACTCACGCTGCTCAACTTCTCGCGCGACGCGATCGTCGACGAGGACGCCGCGATCGCGGCGCTGCGCGCGTCTCGGCTGCGCGCCTACGTCACGGATTTCCCGAGCGCGAAGCTGATCGGCGAGCCGGGCGTCGTCGCGCTGCCGCACCTCGGGGCGTCGACCGCGGAGGCGGAGGACAACTCGGCGGCGATGGTCGTCGACCAGGTGCGGGAGTTCCTCGAGCACGGAACGATCGCGAACGCCGTCAACTTCCCGAACGTCGAGATGGAGCGCGAGGCGCCGCACCGGATCGCGATCGCCAACGCGAACGTCCCGAACATGCTGGGGCAGATCAGCTCCACGCTCGCCCGGGCCGGGCTCAACATCCACAACATGGTCAACCGCTCGCGCGGCGAGATGGCCTATACGCTCGTCGACATCGACAGCGCGGCGGGCGAAGCGACGATCGGCGAGATCGCGTCGATCGCCGGCGTGCTGTCCGTGCGCGCGATCCCCGCGTCCTGATGCCGGAGGGCCTCCATTGAAGCTCCACTACTCCGCCACCTCGCCCTTCACGCGCAAGTGCCTGGTCTGTGCGCATGAACTCGGCAT
>DAOMBL010000630.1:0-1772 GCA_035427325.1 Casimicrobiaceae bacterium | reverse complement strand
CGCGGCGAACACGTTCCAGACGACGTAGGGACGCCCGAGATCGACATAGCGGCGATAGCTCCCGTTGTCGGGGAGTCCGAGTTCGCTCGTCGCGAACGCGCGGATGTCGCGCGCCCGCTCGAGCCGGTCCCGGAGCCTCGGATCGGAGGTCGAACCGATCACCTCGCCCACCGGCTTCGCGCGCGCGACGAGATCGAGCTGGCCCGCCGCGCTCTGCCAGTAGTACTCGGCGCTGCACCCGCCCAGCGCGAGCAACGCCGCGAATGCCGACCATCGCCGGACCTCAGGCACCGACCGCGGCGCTCCCGGAACGGCGGGCGTTCCCCGGCAGGTACGCGGCGAGGCGCGCGATGCCGTCCTCGATCTTCTCGCGCGCGATCGTGTAGGCGAAGCGCACGTGCGACCGGCCGCGATGCGCGCCGAAGTCGATGCCCGGCGTGATCGCCACGCCGGCGCGCTCGAGCACGTCGCGGCAGAACGCGACGCTGTCGCTCGCGAAGCGCGTGATGTCGGCGTAGACGAAGAATCCGCCGTCGGGGGTCACCGGGATCCCGAAGCCCATCGCGCGAAGCGCCGGCACCAGCAGGTCGCGTCGCTCGCGGAACGCCTCGCGCCGCCCTTCGAGGAGCGCGATCGTCGCCGGCTCGAAGCATGCGAGCGCGGCGCGCTGCGAGAGCGTCGGGGGCGAAATGTAGAGGTTCTGGGCGAGCTTCTCGAGGTCGCGCACGTGGCGCTCGGGTGCGACCAGCCAGCCCAGCCGCCAGCCGGTCATGTTGAAGTACTTCGAGAAGCTCGACAGCGCGAAGACCTCGTCGGAGATCGCGAGCGCGGAGGCCGGCCGCGCGCCGGGCGCGAGGTCGTAGGAGAGTCCGAGGTAGATCTCGTCGACGACCAGACGCCGGCCCCGGTCGGCGACGATCGCGGCGATGCGCGCGAGTTCGTCGCGCGCGATCGTCGTCCCGGTCGGGTTCGACGGCGACGCGACGAGCACCGCGCGCGTGCGCGGTGTCCAGTGGTTCGCGACGAGGTCCGCGGTCAGCTGGTAACGCGTGTCGGCGCCGACCGCGACGCCCAGGGGCTCGCCTTCGAGCGTGCGGACGAAGGTCCGGTTGCAGGGGTAGCCGGGATCGGCCATCAGCACCTGCTCGTCGCGATTGACGAGGAGCGCCATCGCGAGGAGCAGCGCCGCCGACGAGCCCGAGGTCACGACCACGCGCCCCGGCGACACGTCGACGCCGTAGCGCTCGCCGTAGTGGCGCGCGATCGCGGCGCGCAATTCGGGGAGGCCCAGCGCGGACGTGTAGTAGATGCCTCCGTCGTCCAGGGCTGCACGCGCCGCATCGAGGACCGGCGCCGGGGTCGGGAAGTCGGGCTCGCCGATTTCCATGTGGACGACGCTTCGGCCGGCGGCCTCCAGCGCGCGCGCGGCCGTCTGCACCTCCATCACCTGGAAGGGCGAGATGTCGTCGACGCGGGCGGCGAGGCGGGATCGGAAGTCCATCGGTCGTTTGGCCGAAGGCGGCGGCGGGCTGGCCCTCGTATCGTACCTCCGTCGCGTTCGCCTGCCCTCCGGACGGTTTCGATGCCGCCTCGTGTTCTTCTCGCCGTCGCGGGTGCCCTGTCGCTGGCGGCAGCGGCGACCGATGCCCGGGCCGCCGTGCACAAGTGCATGGCCGAGCACGGCGGCATCGTCTACCAGGATCGGCCCTGCGCCACGCCACCGATCGAGGGGCCTGCCCTGTCGGACGCACCGCTCTCCGTGCTTCCCGGGC
>DAOMBL010000629.1:0-1777 GCA_035427325.1 Casimicrobiaceae bacterium | reverse complement strand
GCTCCTGCTCGGGCAGCTCCGAGTGCACGATGCCGCGCCCCGCGGTCATCCACTGCACGCCGCCCTCGGCGAGCAGGCCCTCGTGGCCGGCGCTGTCGCGGTGGCGCATGCGGCCGGCGAGCATGTAGGTGATCGTCTCGAAGCCGCGGTGCGGGTGGTCGGGGAAGCCTGCGACGTAGTCGTCCGGGTTGTCGGTCCCGAACGCGTCGAGCAGCAGGAACGGGTCGAGGCGGCGCTGCAGCGGCTGCGTCAGCACGCGCGTGAGCTTCACGCCCGCGCCGTCGCTCGTGGCCTGGCCGGCGACGACGCGCTCCACCGCACGCGGCACCGCGACGTTCTCGCGCTCGATCGGAAGGTTGTTCACGTCGTCGCTCCCGATCGGAAGACTAGCACGGCGGCGGCGCGATCGCGATCGGAGCGCGCCTCGTGCAATCCCATCGCTGCGTCATGGATGGGACGCGATCATGCCGCGCCGCGCGGAGCCGATTCCGGAGTCCGGGCCGCCCCGTGCATCCGCGCAGCGGACGTCACTTGCACGCGCCGCTGCGGAATTCGTCCAGCCGGCAGAAGCGCACGTCGCGCGCCCCCGCGTCGCAGGCCTTGCGGCCGCGAGCGGTCTCCGGCGAGCGGGTCGCGGCGCCCCCCGCGGCGATCGGCGCGATGGTCTTGACGAGTTCCGCCACCGCCTTGATCTCGTCGGCGCCCGAGGGCTCGGTGTTGAGCGTGACCTCGGACAGGTTGCCGGCCGCGTTGAACTTCACGACGAATCCGGTCTTCGTGAACGGCATCGCCTCGACGTTCAGGTAGTGCCGCTCGCCGGTCGGCAGGAGCACGGTCTCGACGAACTGCGCATCCTCGCAAGGCGCGTCGTCCGCCTTCGCCGAGCGGTCGTGCCAGCCGATCTTCACGTAGGCTTCCGGCATGCTGAACGGCAGCCCCGGCCCGGGCGCGGCGGCGCCCTCCTTGTAGACCGACAGCCGCGACGCGCAGCCGGCGAGGATCGCCGCCGCGAGGAATGCGAGCACACGTGCCCGGTGGGTTCCCATCGCGCCTCCGTTCGATACGTCGTCAGCCGACCAGCGCCTTCCGGTAGGTGTCGAGGAAGCGGTCCCAGCCGCCCTGCTTCGCGAAGTCGAGCTTCGCGTAGAGCGGAGAGACGCTCCCCTCGGGAAAATAGATCGCGATTCCGCGGGAGTTCGCGACCGCCCCGCCCTTCGAGCCCGACGCGATGACGGCGGCTTCGATCGCGCCACGCACGATCCCGCAGGCGTCGCCGATCGCCTCACCCGCACCCGCCGCCTCGAGCCGCTCGCACAGGTGCGCGAGGTCGACGTAGTCCTTCGTGTCGTAGTGCTGCGTCGAGCGTCGCGCCCGCACGATCGCGAGGAGCGTCGCCGGATCGGCGCAACCTTCGGCGAGCGCGCGGGGGAGGCCGTCCACCGCCGGGCGCAGGTCGACGATGCGGGCGAGGTCGAGCGCCGACTGCGTCACCACGTCGCTCGCGCGATACGAGGCGAGGTACGCGTCGACGATGACCGAGCCCAGTTCGCGCGCGGTCATCGACGGACGGGCGGCGAGCTTCGCGAGGATCGCCGCGTACGGCCAGCCGTCGCCGGGCTCGAGTTCCTCCGAGCCGACCTGCACGGCCACCGCGCCGCGCACCTGATAGGCGACCTCGGCCATCGCCATCAGGCACGCGTCCATGCCGAGGACGTCGATGCGTCGTCCGAGTTTCGCCTTCACCTTCGCGACCACGCGCTTCAGTTCCGGGTTGTCG
>DAOMBL010000628.1:0-1779 GCA_035427325.1 Casimicrobiaceae bacterium | reverse complement strand
CCGACCCACCGAATCGTCAGGCGGCCTTCTCCGGCCGCTGCGCGCCGATGCGATCGAGCGCCGCGGAGACCGCCCGGTCGACGAGCGGCACCGGTTCCATGATGAGCGCCGCGCGCCCGTTCCGGAGTTCCCAGGCGAGTTCCTCGGGCGAATGGACGAATGCCCGGGCGCGCAGCCGGCTCGTGAACACATAGCGCGTTCGCATCGGGCTGATCCAGTGCAGCCGGGCGTTGATGCGGCCTTCGGGCGTGTCGAACGCGAGCCAGGTGCCGAGGACGAGTTCGTTCACGAAGTCGTGGACGTTCGCGCCCGCGGGCAGGCCGTTCGCGGTCGGCGCGGCCCCGGCCATGATCTGGGCATCGGCGCCGGCCTTCGCGGCGCCCGGCTTGATCGCGTCGATGTGCAGTCGATAGAGTTCGTCGAAGAACGGCTTGGTGCGCTCCGGTGCGAGTCCGAGCGCCTTGCAGCCGTTGCGCAGCGCGACGACGAGTCCGGGTACCATCTTCGTCAGCCGGGCCTTCTGCGCGGTTCGCTCCTTGGCGGTGATGCTCCACAGGAGGTTGTCGATGGTCTCCAGCCCGCGCGCGACGCCCGTGCCGGCAGGACCCTCCTGCTTGCGGACCTGCGCGAGGTAGTCGGCCCAGACGGTTTCGGTGAACGAGCGGACTTCGACGGGCACTTCGACTCCGCCGAGCTTGTCGCGGACCCGCGCGCGCACGAACGTCCGGTCCTCCTCCTGCTGTTCATTCGCGAGCGCGGTCGCGACGTCGGGCTCCGCGGCGGCCGCGGTGCTGCGCTGTTCGGACTCGATGAACAGGGTGAGCTTGCGGTCGGACTGCGCGAAGATCGCGACGTCGATCTCGAAGCTGTAGCAGATGTCGTCGATGAGCGAGGTCGCCGTCCGGCGGAACGCCTCGAAGTAGCGTGCGTCGCCGTTCGCGCCGATGGCCGCCGAGGCGAGGTGGTCGAGGAATCGCCGCGCCGGGTGCTCGCGGTCCGAGAAGAACGCGCGGTCGAGCAGCCCGACCTTGACGACCGGGACCTGCAGCCGGCCGAACAGCGCGCGCAGCGCCTCGGGGATCGACGGGTCGCGGAACACGTAGTCGAACAGCAGCGCGATCACGTCCATCGTGATGCGGTCGGTCTCGTGCTCGAGCCGGTCGGCGATCGCGAGGCGGATGTAGGGAACGAGATTGCGCGGCACCTCGACAGCCTGGCCGTCGACCGACTTCGGTGCCGCCTCGGCGATCGCCGCCGGCAGGTCGAGGCGCTGCCACTGGGCGAGCAGCGCGAACAGCGGGGAGTTCGCACCGAGCGCCATCAGCGGATCGATGCTCGGCATGTCGCCGGGCGCTGCGGGTGAATCGTCCGCCTTCGGGACCTGCGCCGCGACCTTCGAGAGCGCGGTCAGGCCGGCGATCACCTGCGGGGCAGCGGCGAGGCCGGCGGCAGCCTCGGCCGGAATCGGAACGCTGCCCTCGGGCAGCGGCACCGCGGCTGCCGCGACAGCGCGCTGCGACGGGAGCTTGTCGGTGAAGTTGAGCGTGATCGGCGCATTCGGATCGGAGAACGACGGCGGAATCACGATGTCGGTGGGCAGCGGCCCCGCCTCGCTCATCAGCCTGCTGAACGCAGGGAGAAGGTCGCGGTCGTCCTCCGGCCACAACTCGCTCCTCGCGCGGAGCGACGCCTTGATGTCGGGCAGCACGTTCCGGTCGGCGAGGAAGCGGTTGACGCGTATGTACACCTTGTGCGCCGGGGGGGTGATGTCGGCGACCA
>DAOMBL010000627.1:0-1800 GCA_035427325.1 Casimicrobiaceae bacterium | reverse complement strand
CGTCGGCCTGAAGGCCGACCCACAACCCCTCCGCCGTGGGTCGGGCTTCAGCCCGACGGGGCGCTGCACTGTGGGTCGGGCATCAGCCCGACAAGGTCTCTGGCGAAGCGAGACACCGCGTCGGCCTGAAGGCCGACCCACAAGCGCGCTTCCCGGCGCTCGATGCGCCGCCCCGGGGATCGCTGGCGCGACGGTCCTCTGATCCCTGATTCCTGAACCCTGTTGTCGGCCTGAAGGCCGACCCACAGGAGGGCGGTGGGCCGGGCTTCGGCCCCTGTGGATCGGGCTTCAGCCCGGCGGCTTGGGCACGTGCCCGGCAGGATGCCCGACCTACGCGAGCGAATGTGTGTCGGCATCGATCGGCAGCGCATGGCCGTCGATGTTGGCGCCGAGCCTCGAGGCCAGGAACACGATCGCGTTCGCGATGTCGTCGGCCGTGACGAAGCGCTTGAGCGAGGTCTTCGCGACGAACTCGTCGCGCACCGTCTCGAAGGCGAGGTTGCGCGCCTTCGCCTTGCCCGCGATCACGCGATCGATGCGATCCCCCGCGACCGCGCCCGGGCAGATCGCGTTCACCCGCACGCCGCTCCCGCCGAGTTCGATCGCGAGCGACTTCGTGAAGCCGATCACGCCCCACTTGGTCGCGGCGTAAGGGGAGCGCAGCGGAAAGCCGAACCGCCCGGCGGCCGACGACAGGTTGATCATGCTGCCGTTGCTGCTGGCTTTGAGCAGCGGGATCGCCTGTTGCGCGCACAGGAACATGCCGGTCAGGTTGACGTCGAGCGTTCGCTGCCAGTCCGCGAGCGCGACGTCTTCGCATGCCGCCGTCGGTCCCGCGATGCCTGCGTTGTTGACGAGCGTGTCGAGGCCGCCCAGGCGTTCGCGGACCTCGCCGAACAGTCGTCCGACCGCGTCGGGATCCGCGACGTCGCAGGCGACGGCGGCGAGCTTCGGGTCCGAAGCCGCAAGCGAGGCGAGCGCGGCCGCGTCGACGTCGCAGACGAGGACCTTCGCGCCCTCCGCGGCGAACGCCCGGGCCGTGGCAAGGCCCAGGCCGCTCGCGCCGGCGGTGACGAGGACGCGGTGGCCGTCGAGGTCGAGATTCATCGTGGCTCCCGGGACTGGAGATGCGATCGGAGGACGCGCTCGACCTACGGTGCCGCGGACACCTCGATGATCGCCGCGCCATGGTTGAAGCTCGCCTGGCCCTCGAACGACGTCCCGCCCGGCTTGCGCCGCAGGACCACGTCGGTCGTCCCTTCGCCGCAGCTCGGAGAGTTCGGAACGGAGGCGTTCACGTTCGGGCGGGCGATGAACCGGAACCTGAGTTCAACTCCATCCCACTGGGCGTTCACGGGCTCGTCCTGCGCCCCGCAGCCGCGTCCGCGCCAGTTCACCTTCCCCTTGATCGCTCCGCCCGCCGGGGTGCCTTCGAACTGAACCGACCAGGCGTCGTTGTAGGTGCGTCCATTCGGAGGGACGTAGGTCCATTTTCCGGAGAGCGACGGAGGCAGAGGCTCCGTACCCTGCGACCACGCGGGGTGCGACGCGCAGAGACCGACGGACAGGGTCAGGACGACGGAAGAGCGGGAAACGCAGGCAAACATGACCGTCCCCTCGCGACGCACCGATGCGGCGCCACTTGCATGGTAGCGCACGTCGCCCGCCTTGCGACATCGTGCCGCGCGTCCGTGTCCCGGACCGGTCGCCCGTGCGGATCCGGGGGCCGATACCCCCGCCGATTCCCGGGCGAACCGGCGCGATCCGCGAGGTCGACCCCGGGCCGACGGGGCACGAAGT
>DAOMBL010000626.1:0-1803 GCA_035427325.1 Casimicrobiaceae bacterium | reverse complement strand
GGCCGGCCGAGCCGATGGCGTAGCCCTTGGTCACCGCCTTGGTGGTGTTGCCGACCGCGTCGAGCGGGTCGGTCACCGCGCGCACGCTGTCGGGCAGTTCGCTCATCTCGGCGATGCCGCCGGCGTTGTCGGTGATCGGGCCGTAGGCGTCGAGCGCGACGATGATGCCCGCCATCGACAGCATCGCCGTCGCGGCCACCGCGATGCCGTAGAGGCCCGCGCACCAGTACGACGCGAGGATCGCCACGCACACCGCGAGCACCGGCCAGGCCGTCGACTTCATCGACACGCCGAGGCCGGCGATGATGTTGGTCGCGTGCCCGGTGGTCGAGGCCTCCGCCACGTGCTTGACCGGCGAGTAGTCGGTGCCGGTGTAGTACTCGGTGATCACCACCATCGCCGCGGTCAGCGCGAGGCCGATCAGCGTGGCGACCCACAGCCGCATCGGCGTGAGCGACGGGTCCACCGCGGCGGCGCCGGCCATCATCCACTGCGTGATGAACCAGAAGCCGATCGCCGAGATCACGCCGGCGACGATCAGGCCCTTGTACAGCGCCTTCATGATCCTGCCGTCGGACGACTTCACGAAGAAGCAGCCGACGATCGACGCGAGGATCGAGAAGCCGCCGAGCGCGAGCGGGTAGGTCACCGCGGCTTCGGCGACGGCCGGCAGCATCAGCGCGCCGAGCAGCATCGTCGCGACGATGGTCACCGCGTAGGTCTCGAACAGGTCGGCCGCCATGCCGGCGCAGTCGCCGACGTTGTCGCCGACGTTGTCGGCGATCACCGCCGGGTTGCGCGGGTCGTCCTCGGGGATGCCCGCCTCGACCTTGCCGACGAGGTCCGCGCCGACGTCGGCGCCCTTGGTGAAGATGCCGCCGCCCAGACGCGCGAAGATCGAGATCAGCGAGCCGCCGAACGCGAGGCCGACGAGCGGCTCGATCGCGTGGTGCAGGCCCTCGCGCATCAGGTTCGGCGCGTGGTGCGCGGTGTTCACGAGGAACCAGTAGAACCCGGCGACACCGAGGAGGCCCAGCCCCACGACCAGCATGCCGGTGATCGCGCCGCCGCGGAACGCGACCGCGAGCGCCTCGTTCAGGCCGGTGCGCGCCGCTTCCGCCGTGCGCACGTTCGAGCGCACCGACACGTTCATGCCGATGTAGCCCGCAAGGCCGGACAGGATCGCCCCGACCGCGAAGCCCGCCGCGGTCATCCACGACAGGAACACGCCGATCACGACGAACAGGATGACGCCGACGATGCCGATGGTCGTGTACTGGCGGTTGAGGTAGGCCTTGGCGCCCGCCTGCACGGCCGCCGCGATTTCCTGCATGCGGGCGTTGCCGGCCGGCTTGGCCAGGATCCAGTTGATCGACCAGGCGCCATAGGCGATGGCCGCGATCGCGCAGACGAGCGCGAAGACGAGCGCGGTGGACATGGTGCGGGCTTCTCCCTGAAAGGCGACGACGTGGCGGTACGGTCGGGCCCCGGCGCACTTCGACGGCGCCTGCGGCCCTCCGCGGCGCACCCCCTTGCGGCGGCGCTCGGCGCGGACCCCCTCCCCGGCTCGGCGGCGAAGCGCCCCGCCGGGGAAAACACGCTATTTTGACAGAGCGCGGGCCAGGAAGTCCAACCGGTCCTGTCCCCAGAACGGCTCGCCCCGGTAGACGTACCAGGGAGAACCGAACACCCGCGCCTCGATCGCCCGCGCGGTGTTGGCGTCCAATTTCGCTTGGATCTCAGGGGTTTGCGCGCGCGAGGCGATCGCCTCGGCGTCGAGACCGGCGCGCCGCGCGATCTCGC
>DAOMBL010000625.1:0-1810 GCA_035427325.1 Casimicrobiaceae bacterium | reverse complement strand
CGAGTTCGCCGATGCGAGTCTCGCCGTTCGGCCGCACCGCGCACAGCAGCGGCACCTTCGGCCCCAGCCGGTCGTACAGCTCGTAGAGGTCGACCGGACAGCCGGCCTCGACGGCCACCGCCTGCAGGTGGCGGACGAGGTTGATCGAGCCCGACAGCGCGAGGCCGACCATCACCGCGTTCTCGAACGCGGCCGCCGTCATCACCTGCCGCGGCCTCACGTCCTCCCAGACCATTTCGACGACGCGCCGGCCCGACGCCTCCGCGTTCGCGTACATCCGCTCGCTCTGCGCGAGCACCGGCGTCGCTCCCGGCAGCGTCATCCCGAGCGCCTCGCTCGCGATGTGCATCGTATTGGCGGTGCCCATGCCCGCGCACACGCCGGGACCTCCGATCGCGACATCGCACATCCGGCCCAGGTGTTCGAGCGTCATCTCGCCGGTCGCGACCTTGCCGACGCTCTCGTAGACCTCCTCGATGTCGACGCGCCTGCCGTCGAGCACGCCGTCGCGCTGGTAGCCACAGGGGACGATGATCGTCGGAAGGTCGAGGCGCGCGGCGGCCATCAGCTGGCCCGGAGCGGTCTTGTCGCACGACGCGAGGCACACCATGCCGTCGAGCAACGCGCCCTCGACCTGGACTTCGATGTCGTTCACGAGCAGGTCCCGGCTCGGCAGGATGTAGCGCCCCTGGCGCCCGGCGCTCGTGATGAAATCGGACGGCGCGGCGGTGCGCACCTCGAAGGCGATCCCGCCGGCCGCCCGCACGCCGGCCTTCACGCGCGCGACGATGCCGTCCAGGTGCGAGAAGCAGCTCGACAGCTCCGACGACGTGTTGACGATCGCGATCTTCGGCTTCGCGATGTCTTCGTCGGTGAGCCCGAGCGCCTTCCACTGCGCGCGGCGGACGGCCCAGCGCGGCGTGCCCGGCTCGAAGTTGCTTCGCAGCGCGGTCTTGCGCGTCATGCCTCGCCCTTCGTCGATGGAAGGTCATCGCACAGGCCCGCCGGCATCGGCGTGCATGCCGTCGAACCACGGATGACGAGCCCGTTGGGGAGGCAGTCCCGGACCACCGGCGACGCATCGCCGCGCATGCGCGCGCGAAGGTGCCGCACCGCCAGGGCGACCATCTCCTCGAGCGGCTGGCGCACCGTCGTGAGATCGTAGGCGCCCCACGACGCCATCTCGATGTCGTCGTAGCCGACGACCCAGAGGTCCTCGGGGACATGGAGTCCGCGCGCGCGCGCGCCGTCGACCGCGCCCAGCGCGATCACGTCGTTCGTGCAGAACAGGGCGTCGGGCGGTCGCGCGAGATCGAGCAGTCGAAGCGCCGCAGCGCGACCGGTCTCGTGCGAGAACGTGTCGACCTGCTCGAAGAACACGAACTCGAGCGGCCGTCCCGCTTCTTCCAGCGCGAGCCGGAATCCGCGCTCCCGGTCCCGAATCGTCGACGCGACGCCGGTCCCGCCGATCATGGCGATCCGGCGGCGTCCGCATGCGAGCAGGTAGCGGGCGACCGTCGCGCCGCCCGCGACGTTGTCGCTCGAGACCTGGTCGCAGGCGGCGCGGTCGACGGTCCGGTTGACGAGGACCACCGGCGCGCGGGCACCCGCGGCCTCGCGAAGCAGCGGCGAGTCCGCGGTCGCCGTCGTCAGGAGGACGCCGTCGACGATTCCCTGGCGCAGCGCGACCTGCGCCGGCCACTCGCCGCCGTGGTCCGAGTCCCACACGACCATGCGCCGGCCGGAACGCGCCAGCGCCGAGCCGATCACCTGCAGCAACGCCGGATAGAGCGGGTTCGAGAGTCGCGCG
>DAOMBL010000624.1:0-1822 GCA_035427325.1 Casimicrobiaceae bacterium | reverse complement strand
GCCGATGGGCCGCCTCGCGAAGGCCGAGGAGATCGCGCCTGTCGTCGTGTTCCTCGCCTCCGACGAGAGCGCGTTCGTGACCGGCAACTGCTACTCGGTCGACGGCGGGATGACGATCTAGGTCGAAGAATGGGGGCGCCGCGGGCGCCCCGGACGTGTGCATTCACTGGAGGGATGACATGAAGCTCGTTCGATATGGCCCCGCCGGCAGGGAAAAGCCCGGCCTCGTCGACGCCGACGGCAAGCTGCGCGACCTCTCGCGCACGGTGAAGGACATCGGCCCCGACGCGCTTTCGGACGCCGCGCTCGCGAAGCTGCGCAAGCTCGACCCGAAGAAGCTGCCGCTGGTGAAGGGCAGGCCGCGGCTGGGTCCGTGCGTGACCGGCACCGGCAAGTTCGTCGCGATCGGGCTCAACTTCATCGACCACGCGAAGGAGACCGGCTCGCCGATCCCCGAGCATCCGATCGTGTTCTTCAAGACCACCGACTGCATCGTCGGCCCGAACGACCCGGTGATGCAGCCGAAGGACTCGACACAGCTCGACTACGAGGTCGAACTCGGCATCGTCATCGGCAAGCGCGCGCGCCACGTCGAGGAGAAGCACGCGTTGAAGTACGTGGCCGGCTACTGCGTGATGAACGACGTCTCGGAACGCGACTTCCAGATCCGGAAGGGCGGCGGCCAGTGGAGCAAGGGCAAGGGTTGCGACACCTTCGGGCCGATCGGGCCCTGGCTCGTGACCCGCGACGAGATCCGCGACGTGCAGAACCTCGGCATGTGGCTCGACGTGAACGGCGAGCGGCGACAGACCGGCAACACCCGCACGATGATCTTCGGTGTCGCGCAGCTCGTCGCCGACGTGTCCCGCTACATGACGCTGCAGCCCGGCGACCTCATCACCACCGGCACGCCGCCGGGAGTCGCGCTCGGCATGAAGCCGCCGGTGTGGCTGAAGCCGGGCGACACCGTGACGCTCGGCATCGACGGACTGGGCACGCAGACGCAGAAGATCGTCGCCTACAAGGCGCGGCGGTAACGCCGTGCGGGCGGGCGGCGGGAATGCCATACCCGCCGCCCGCGACACACGACGGCCTTTCGCCGCAGGCACTCGCGCGGCTTTCCGCCGCCGGCGCTTTCGCACGGCGCGCGGGCGCGGAGGTCGCCCGTCGGCGGGCTCGCTATACTTCGCGGATGGCCCTCCTCCCGCCCCTCGACGACGCCGCGCTGGGTCCCGAGGCCCGCGCCGTGTTCGCCGACATCCGGTCGACGCGCGCCACGGACTTCGTCGGCAATTTCTGGCGCGTGCTCGCACACGATCCGCCGACGCTCGCGCGCGTGTGGGCGTCGGTGAAGCAGGTGATGGCGCCGGGCGCGCTCGACCCGCTCGTCAAGGAACTCGTCTACATCGCCGTGTCGGCGACGAACAACTGCAACTACTGCATGCATTCGCACACCGCCGCGGCGCGGGCGAAGGGCATGAGCGAGGCGCAGTTCCGCGAGCTGATGGCGGTGGTCGCGCTCGCGAACCAGACCAACGCGCTCGCGAACGGCTACCGGATGGACGTCGACGAGCGCTTCCGCGCGCCGCTCGCCTGAGCGCCCGATGACGTCCGACGAACCGTCGCGCGACGACGAACGCGCCGATCCGCTCTTCCCCGAGCTCGAGCCCTACGCGTCGGGCCGCCTGTCGGTCGATCCGCGGCACACCCTCTATTGGGAGGAGTGCGGCAATCCGGAGGGCGTGCCGATCGTGTTCCTGCACGGCGGCCCGGGCGGCGGCTGCCTGCCGCACCACCGCCGGTTCTTCGACCCGGCGTTCTG
>DAOMBL010000623.1:0-1836 GCA_035427325.1 Casimicrobiaceae bacterium | reverse complement strand
CGCGGCATCGGCGAGCACACCGACGTCGTCGAGAAGGAGATGTACAGCTTCGACGACCGGCTCTCCGGCGAGAGCCTCACGCTGCGCCCCGAGGCGACCGCGGGCATCGTGCGCGCGGCGATCGAGCACAACCTGTGCTACGAGCGGCCGCAACGCGTCTGGCTCGCCGGCCCGATGTTCCGCCACGAGCGCCCCCAGAAGGGCCGCTACCGCCAGTTCCACCAGTTCGACGTCGAGGCGCTGGGATTCCCGGGGCCGGACGTCGACGCCGAGCAGATCGCGATGCTCGCGCGCCTGTGGCGGGAACTGGGCCTCGCCGACGGCGTCGCGCTGCAGGTGAACTCGATCGGCGACGCCCACGAGCGCCGCGCGCACCGCGCCGCGCTGATCGAGCACTTCGAACGTCATGCCGACCTCCTCGACGCGGACGCGAGGCGACGGCTGCACGCGAATCCGCTGCGCATCCTCGACAGCAAGACGCCGTCGATGCAGGCGATGATCGCGGAGGCGCCCCGGCTCGTCGACCGCCTCGGCCCGGAGTCGCGCGCCCATTTCGACGGCCTGGAACGCGCGCTGCGCGACGCCGGCATCGCGTTCGAGGTGAATCCGCGGCTCGTGCGGGGACTCGACTACTACAACCGCACCGTGTTCGAGTGGGTCACCACGCGCCTCGGAGCGCAGGGCACGGTGGCGGGCGGCGGGCGGTACGACGGCCTCTTCGAGGCGCTGGGCGGCAAGCCCACGCCGGCCTGCGGTTTCGCGATCGGCATCGAACGCATGATCCTGCTCCTGCAGGACGCGGGGCGCGCGAAGGCCGACGCGCCGCTCGCCTACGTCGTGCACGCGGGCGACGGTGCCGAGGCGCTCGCGGTCGCCGTCGCGGAATCGCTGCGCGACGCGGGTTCCGCCGCCGTCGTGAACGCCGGGGGCGGCAGCTTCAAGTCGCAGATGAAGCGCGCCGACGCGAGCGGCGCGCGCTATGCGCTCATCGTCGGGGAAGACGAGGCGCGTGAACGCAGGGTCTCGATCAAGCCGCTGCGCGAGCCGGGCGAACAACGCGCCGTGGCCGCGGGCGACATCGTCAACGCACTGGTCCCGGCGCAGCCGCGCGCGGGACGCTGAAGAGGAACGGTCATGGCAGCGTACGATCTCGAGGAACAGGACGCCATCGAGGATCTCAAGGCGTGGTGGAACCGCTGGGGGACGCTCGTCACCTGGATCGTGGTCGCGGCGGCGGCGGTGATCGTCGGCGTGCAGGGCTGGCGCTGGTGGCAGGCGAAGCGCGCCGACGAGGCGAGCGCGCTCTACCAGGCGGTCGCTTCGGCGACTCGGGGCAGCGGCGACCAGGCGAAGGCCAGGGACGCGATGGCGACCCTCGCCGACCGGTATGCGGGGTCGGCCTTCACGCCGCGCGCCGCGCTGCTGTACGCGAAGCAACTGTGGAACGCCGGCGACAAGGCCGGCGCGAAGACGCAGCTGCAGTGGGTGATCGACCGGGCGAGCGACGATGACCTGAAACAGGTCGCGCGCTACCGGTTGGCCGAGGTTCTGCTGGACGAGAAGAACGTCGACGAGGCGCTGAGGCTCCTCGACACCAAGCACTCGGACGCCTACGCGGGCCTGTACGCCGACCTGCGCGGCGACGCTCTCGCGTCGGCCGGCCGCAACGACGAGGCGCGGGCCGCCTACCAGTCCGCGTTCGCGAAGCTCGATGCGCGGTCCCCGTACCGCAGCTTCGTGCAGTTGAAGCTCGATGCGCTGGGCGGGGCCCTGCCCGTCGGCGCGGAGGCCGATGCGATGGCCAAGGCGGCCGCGGCGCCGGCCACGGCCGGAGCC
>DAOMBL010000622.1:0-1846 GCA_035427325.1 Casimicrobiaceae bacterium | reverse complement strand
CTCGCCCAATCCTGCAATCCGATGTGCAGCACGAGACCGCCCGGCTGCACCGCCTTCAGCGCCGTGTCACGCGTCACTTTCGCACCGACCGCGTCGATCACGAACGGGTACGCGTTCTCCCCAGGACCCGGACCCTCGCGCGGGTCGAGCGTGCGGCAGCCGGCGTACTTCGCGGCCGACGCGCGACGCAGCGGATTGACCTCGGCGAGCGTGACGCGCACGCCCCAGTGCCCGAGGAGCAGCGCCGACAGCAGTCCGATCGCGCCGCCACCGATCACCAGCACCTCGCCCTCGGCCATCGGGCGGACGAGCGAGCGCGACGCGAGATGGATCGCGTGCCAGGCGGTCGCCGCCGGCTCCGCGAGTGCAGCGGCGCACGCGTGCATGTCCTGCGGGATGTCGATCAGCGACGCGACCGGGATCGCCATGTACTCGGCGAATGCGCCCGGTCGCGTCATGCCGACCATCGTGCGGCGGCTGCACAGGTTGTTGCGGCCCTGGACGCAGTAGTCGCAGGTTCCGCAGGTAACCAGCGGGTTCGCGGTCACGCGGCGGCCGGCACCGGGCCCTTCGACGATGGTGCCCGCCAGTTCGTGGCCGAGGATGAGGCCCGGCTTGCGCCGCGGGTCGTGGCCGTGGAACGCGTGCATGTCGGAACCGCAGATGCCGACCGCGTCGATACGCAGCACCACCTCGCCGTCGGCTGGCGCGGGACGCGGCGCGTCCATCAGCGTCATCTCGTTCGGGGCCGTGTAGACCAACGCCTTCATCGTGTTCCCTCCCGCGTCAGCCGGCGGAGAAGCCGCCATCGACGAAGATCGTCTGCCCGGTGACGTACGCCGACGCGTCGCTGGCGAGCCAGACGGCCGTACCGGCGAGGTCGTCCAGCGCGCCGTTGCGGCCGGCCATCGTGCGGTCGGCCATCGCCTGCGCGCGCGCCGGATTGGCGAACACCGGCGCGGTCAGCGGCGTCGAGAAGAAACCCGGCGCGATCGCGTTGCAGGTGACGCCGCGGCGCGACCAGTACTCGGCGGTGGCGCGCGTGAGCTGCATCACGCCCCCCTTCGATGCGCCGTAGGGCGCGCTGTCCGCGAACGCGCGCACCGACTGCAGCGACGCGATGTTGACGATGCGGCCCCAGCCGCGCCCCGCCATCGCCGGCGCGAACGCGCGCGACAGCAGGAACGGCGAGGTGAGGTTGAGCGCGATCGTCGTGTCCCAGTCGTCGTCGGTCAGCTCGGGAAAGGGGTTGCGGATGTTCACGCCGGCCGCGTTCACCAGGATGTCCGGCGTGCCGGCTGCGGCCGCCGCGCGCGCCGGCAGCGACGCGATCGCCGCCCGGTCGGTCAGCAGGCGGCCGGCCTGCTCGGCGATCCGCTCGGGGGAGGCCTCCGCCTGCAGGAGCTCGGGGACGACGCCTCGCTCGAGCACGAGGTTGACGAGGCTGAAGTTCGGCACGCGGACCAGCAGCCGCGCCAGACGGTAGGTCAGCGGCGCCAGCCGGTAGACCACCAGCATGGGCGTTCCCAGCAGCCCGGTCTCGAGCGTCGCCGTGCCCGAGGCGCACAGCGCCAGGTGGCTGTCGGCAACGGCCCGCAAGCGCTCCTCACCGACGATCTCGGCGCGGAGACCCGCCGCCGCCGCGGCCCGCTCCACCAGGGCCGGGTCAAGGGAGGGGGCGCGCACGAGTCGCACCTCGATGGGGAGCCGCTCGGCGAGCCGCGCGACCGCGCCGGCCATCGCGGGCAGCAGCGCGGCGAGCTCGCTGCGCCGCGAACCGGGCAGCAGCGCCACGCGGAAGCGGTCCACCGGCCGGCCCGCCGGCTCGCTCTGCCACGCCTGGGGC
>DAOMBL010000621.1:0-1854 GCA_035427325.1 Casimicrobiaceae bacterium | reverse complement strand
GCCGCGACTCGGCCCCGGCGCGGGGGTCGCGCCCACGGCCACGGTGATCGGCCGTGTCGAGCTCGGCGCCGAATCGAGCGTGTGGTGGGGCAGCGTGATCCGCGCCGACAACGACCCGATCGTGATCGGCGCGCGCTGCAACATCCAGGACGGCGCCGTGCTGCACACCGACGAAGGCGTGCCGATGCGGCTCGGCGACGGTGTCTCCGTCGGCCACCAGGCGATGCTGCACGGCTGCATCGTCGGCGACGGCGCGCTGATCGGCATCCAGGCCGTCGTGCTCAACGGCGCGAGGATCGGCCGCAACTGCCTGGTCGGCGCCGGCGCGCTCCTCACCGAGGGCAAGGAGTTCCCCGACGGCGCGCTGATCGTCGGCTCGCCGGCGAAAGTGGTGCGCATGCTGACGCCCGAGCAGATCGAGGGCATCCGCCACAACGAACGCGACTATGTCGAGAACGCGCTGCGCTATGTCGCCGGTCTGAAGCCGCTGGCGTGAGTGCGGCTCCCACGCCGGGTCGCCGCGAGCCAGGTCCGCATCCCCTTGGAAGATCGGCTGCGGTGCGCTCAGGCGAGAGGCAGGCAAGAGGAAACTGGACTCTCGTTCGACGACGCGCCGGTGCGCGACACGTTGGCGCGACGGGCCGACAGCTTGCGCGATGTGTTGATGCGCAGCCACCAAGCTCCGTAGTATTTCGAGATTGAGCTCAGCGTTCGCATCGCAGTTGATGCGAAGGTCTGCGCGTAGGCGCCGACAAGGCACGTGCGCTCGGCCTCTAGCGCGTCAGGCGCTGCATGCCTCGACACGTTCATGTCATGGAACTTGGCCTTCCGTGCGTAGGAATTCGGCGCGCGGAATCAAAGATCTTTACCGAGCTTCCTCGACTAAAGGGCTGGCACCGGCCTCACACTGAACCCGATAGTCCGTGGCTCGGTGTACCGATTCCGAACCGGCCCCATCTTCTCGTCGGGTTGATCAGACTCCCGGCCTGTCTGCAGCGAATCCTCATGGAGTCAGCGCAGGGTCGGCAGCTTTGATATTGAATACGTCGTCAAGATTGATCAATGCCAGACGCTCGCGTATCGTCTCAACGAACGTGAGCATTTGCCGTCTGCCGATGGCGTAGTTGCACTAGCTAGCTTGAGGCACCCGTCCTGAAGATCAGCCCATGACGCGTCGCGTTGAACGGATTGCGAGTTCTGGCCATCGCATCGAGGCTGACCAGCAGCCTGCTTGCGTGCGTGGTGGGGCGAGCTCTATGAGCTTGCACGCGGCCTGCAATCCTTCGTGGCGGGTGGAGCCGCCCCCTTCGTTCGCGCGACTCACCGAGTCCTGTCGGCTGCCATGCACTGTTGGCAGCCATATCGCCAGCTGACGCGTCCGTAGCTTGGCCAACCGCTTCCAATCGAGTGCGATTCTATGTCCTATACCGATGAAACTTGGCCGGTCGACGATGCCGTTGACCAGGGCCGCTTCCGGGTTCATGCCCGCATCTACTCCGATCCGAAGATTCTGGACCAGGAGATGGCCTGGATCTTCGAACGCACCTGGGGCTTCCTGGGCGTGGCGTCGCAGGTCGCCAAGCCTCACGACTTTCTCACCACACGGCTGGGCCGCACCAATGTGCTCGTCACACGTGGCGCTGACGGCTTACTGCGGGGATTCGTCAATGCATGCCGGCACAAGGGCGCGCTCTTGACGCGTCTGGAGTCGGGCCGCCGGCGTACGCATTCCTGCCCCTACCATGGTTGGGCGTTCGACTCGTCGGGAAAGAACGTCCTGGTCAAGGACGTTGAGTGTGGCGCGTACGGCGCGGCGTTTCACCAGGAATCGCACGACCTGGTGCCGCTGGCTCG
>DAOMBL010000620.1:0-1854 GCA_035427325.1 Casimicrobiaceae bacterium | reverse complement strand
ACAGCGCGAAACCCGCGACCAGCACGGATGCAGCGACGAGCGCTCCGAACGCGACACCCGCGGGATGCCTGCGGACGAAGCCGCCGACCCCCGCGGTCAGCCACTCGGGCAGCACCGGCTGCGGTGGGGGTCGACGCGCGGTGCGCACCGCGCGCGGAAGGTCGCGCGACGGCGGCATCGACGCGGCCGCGGCCACCGCTGCCTGTTTCGACGCACGCTCCTGTTCGAAGCGCTCGCGGCGCTCGCGGTCGAACTTCGCCCGCGACTCCGGATGGCGCAGCAGCGTGTACGCACGGCTCGCCTGCGCCGCGCACTCGGAGGGCCACGATGTTCCGGCGCCGTGGCGGTCCGGGTGCACGAGCTGCATCAGGACCCGGAAGCGCTCCTTGATGTCATCGGCGGTGGCGTCGGGTTCGAGGCCGAGCGTCTGGTACGGCGTGGCGTCGGGCCGGAAGCAGACCTTGAGCAGGTAGCTCTTCGCCGCTTCGGCGAGCGCTTCGGGGCTCGCGTTCTCGAGCGAAGTCTGGCCGAATGCGACCTCGCGTCCCTGCGCGAGCCGCAGCACGACGTCGAAATCGAGCGCCGGGGCGTCCGGGCGGCAGGCCTCGGCGTGGTAGCGCGCGGGATCGCGCCGGTAGCGCAGAAGCAGTCTCGCCGTGCGCCCCGCGGAAACGCGCTCGGTCATCGCCGCGCTCCCGGGCGTCCCGCCCGTGTGCGGCTCGACAGGGCGACGACGACGTCCGCGTCCGATGCAGCCGGATCCGGCTCAGTTCGCGAGCCGCGGAGCATCGTTCGTGCTCCTGTAGTAGTAGTAGGCGCTCTCGTAGCCGTAGCGCCCGTCGCGCATGTCGACCTTGGTCATCACCGCGCCGATCGGAGCGACGCTCGCCTGGCGCAGCCGCTTCAGCGCAGCGCGCAGGTGCGCCTTGCGCGTCGATCCGGCGGCGACGACGAACATCATCGCGCCCACCTGGTTCCCGAGCCCCAGCGCATCGGCGAGCCCGAGCACCGGCGGCGAATCGAGGATGATCGACGGGAAGCGATGCTCGAGTTCGGAGAGCAGCCCGACCATCTTCGGCCCGGACAGGAGTTCGACCGGATTGGGCGGCAGCGGACCGGCGGGGATCACGTAGAGGTTCGGGATCGCCGTGATGCGCACGACGCCGAGCGCCGGGAGGTCGCCCGACAGGTAGTTCGACAGGCCGCGCGAATTGTCGATGCCCAGCATCGAGTGCAGCGAGGGGTTGCGCAGGTCGGCGTCGATCAGGAGCGTCGACTGCCCGATCTGCGCGAAGTTGATCGCGAGCGCGAGCGCGGTCGTCGACTTGCCCTCGGCCGCGCATGCGCTCGTCACGACGAGCTGGCGCGGAGCGCCTTCCCGCGTCGAGAACTGCAGCGCGGTGCGCACGGAGCGGTACGCCTCGGCGAACGTCGAGCGCGCGTCCATGTGCGCCTGCAGCGCGATCGGCTTGTCGCGCTCGGACTTCTTCGTCCGCACCACCGGGATCACGCCGAGCACCGGCAGGTGCGCGACGCGCTCCATGTCGTCCGGACGCTGCATCGTGTCGTCGAGGTACTCGAGGAAGAACGCGAGCCCCACGCCGAGCATCAGGCCGAGCGCCGCCGCGAGCTGCAGGTTGAGCGGGAGGTTCGGCTTGAACGGGACGGTCGGCGGCTGCGCGGAATCGACCACCGTGACGTTGTTGGTGCCGACGCCGGCCTCGACGCCGACTTCCTTCAGCCGGTTGAGCAGGCCTTCGTAGAGCGAGCGGTTGGTGTCGACCTCGCGCTTGAGGATTCCGTAGCGGATGCTGCGCCCCTGCAGGTCGAGGATGTCCTTCTTCGCGAGTTCGA
>DAOMBL010000619.1:0-1854 GCA_035427325.1 Casimicrobiaceae bacterium | reverse complement strand
GGTGACCGTCGTCCACCGGCTGACCGGCGGCCTGCCCGCCGCGATGGGCTACTGCGGCTGCACGAGCGTCGCCGGACTCACGGCCAAGGTCAAGTGCGTGCAGATCTCCTCGGCCGGCATGCAGGAATCGCACGTCCACGACGTGCAGATCGTCAAGGAAGCGCCCAACTACCGCGCCGGCTGAACCGCGCCCGATGAACGACGCGTCGACCGCGACCGGCTCTCCCGCACCCGCCGCGGCGCACCTGCCGCGGCACGAGCGCATCCTGATCCTCGACTTCGGCTCGCAGGTCACGCAGCTGATCGCGCGCCGCCTGCGCGAGTCGCACGTCTACTGCGAGATCCACCCGAACGACGTCGACGACGCGTTCGTGCGCGGCTTCGGCGCGAAGGGCGTGATCCTCTCGGGCAGCCACGCGAGCGTCTACGACGCGGGCGCCGGGCGCGTGCCGCCCGCGGTGTGGACGCTGGGCGTGCCGGTGCTCGGCATCTGCTACGGCATGCAGACGATGGCGCACGAACTGGGCGGCAAGGTCGAGCCCGGCCAGGTGCGCGAATTCGGCTACGCGGAGATGCGCGCGCGCGGCCACTCGGCGCTCTTCCGCGACCTCCAGGACCGCGCGAACGCGGAAGGCCACGGCATCCTCGACACCTGGATGAGCCACGGCGACAAGGTGACCGCGCTGCCGCCCGGCTTCCGGCTCATCGGCTCCTCGGACGCCTGCGCGATCGCCGCGATGGCCGACGACGCGCGCGGCTTCTACGGCGTCCAGTTCCACCCCGAGGTCACGCACACGCCGCAGGGCCGCGCGATCCTCGCGCGCTTCGCGCGGGAGATCTGCGGCTGCGCGGGCGACTGGAACATGCACGACTACGTCGGCGAGGCGGTCGCGTCGATCCGGGCGAAGGTCGGCGACGACGAGGTCATCCTCGGGCTCTCGGGCGGCGTCGACTCGTCGGTGGCCGCCGCGCTGATCCACCGCGCGATCGGCGCGAAGCTCACCTGCGTGTTCGTCGACCACGGCCTCCTGCGCCAGAACGAGGCGACGCAGGTGATGGACACCTTCGCGCGGAACCTCGGCGTGCACGTCGTGCACATCGACGCGAGCGACGCGTTCCTCGGCGCGCTCGCGGGCGTCGACGACCCGGAGGCCAAGCGCAAGATCATCGGCCGGCTGTTCGTCGAGGTGTTCCAGCGCGAGGCCGCGAAGCTCCCGCGCGCGAAATGGCTCGCGCAGGGCACGATCTACCCGGACGTGATCGAGAGCGCCGGCGCGAAGACCGGCAAGGCGCGCACGATCAAGTCGCACCACAACGTCGGCGGATTGCCCGAGACGCTGCACCTCGCGCTCCTCGAGCCGCTGCGCGACCTCTTCAAGGACGAGGTGCGCGAACTGGGCCTCGAACTCGGCCTGCCGCGCGAGATGGTGTTCCGCCACCCGTTCCCCGGACCGGGCCTGGGCGTGCGCATCCTGGGCGAAGTGAAGCGCGAATACGCGGAGTTGCTGCGCCGCGCCGACGCGATCTTCATCGACGAACTGCGCGCCGCGCGCGACGCGAACGGCGCCTCCTGGTACGACCTCACCGCGCAGGCGTTCGCCGTGTTCCTGCCGGTGCGCTCGGTCGGCGTGATGGGCGACGGGCGCACCTACGAGCACGCCGTCGCGCTGCGCGCCGTGCAGACCACCGACTTCATGACCGCGCACTGGGCGCACCTGCCGCACGACCTCCTCGCGCGGATCAGCAACCGCATCACCAACGAGGTGCGCGGCATCAACCGCGTCGTCTACGACGTGTCGAGCAAGCCGCCGGCGACGATCGAGTGGGAATGATTCGGCGTCTTTCGAGGTCTAT
>DAOMBL010000618.1:0-1856 GCA_035427325.1 Casimicrobiaceae bacterium | reverse complement strand
CCGCGGCGACTGTCCTCTGTCCTCTGCCTCCTGTTCCCTGTCGTCGGCCTGAAGGACGACCCACGGGCGGGCCCGCCGATCCGCTCACCGGGAAAAGCTTCAATTCGACGACGCGCCCGCCGCCTTGACGATCGGCACCCACTTCACCAGGTCGTCGGCGATCCGCTTGCCGAACTGCGCGGGAGTCATCGGCGGCGCCAGGTCGAATCCGAGCGGACCGAGCTTGTCCTTCGCGGCCTGCGACGCGAAGATCCGGTTGAACTCGGTGTTGAGTTTGGCGACGACGTCGCCGGGCGTCCCCGCGGGCGCGACGAAACCGAACCAGGTGTTCACCTCGTAGCCCTTGATGCCCTGTTCATCGAGCGTCGGCACGTTCGGCAGCAGCGGCGAGCGCTCGAGGCTCGTCACGCCGAGCGGCTTCACCTGGCCGCCCTTGATCTGGCCGATCACGGTGGGCGTGTTGAAGAAGCCCATCGCCACCTCGCCCGCCATCACCGCCTGCACACCCTGCGGCGAACCCTTGTACGGGACGTGGACGAGCTTCGTGTCGGTCAGCTGCGCGAACAGCACGCCGGACAGGTGGTGGCTCGTCCCGGCGCCGCCCGACGAGAACGTGAGTTCACCGGGCTTCGCCTTCGCGGCCGCCACGATGTCGAGGGGCTTCGCCGCCGCGCTCCCCGGCGGCACGATCATCACGTTCGACACGCCGCCGACGAACGCGAGCGGCACGAAGTCCTTGACCGAGTCGTAGCCCGGCGCTGCGTAGATCGCCTGGTTGAACACGAGCGTGCCCTGCGAAGCGAACGCGATCGTGTAGCCGTCGGGCGCGGAGCGCGCGAGTTCGGCCATCGCGATCGTTCCCCCGGCGCCCGGCTTGTTCTCGATGACGACCGGCTGGCCGACCGCCTTCGATAGTTCCTGCCCGGCGTAGCGCGACACGATGTCCGCCGTGCTGCCCGCCGCGAGCGGCACGAGGAGCTTGATCGGCTTCGTCGGATAGCCCTGGGCGGCGGCAACGCCCGCCGCGAGCGAACCGACGAGCATGATCGCCGACCGGAGCGCGCGGCGACGCGAGAGGATGCTGCGGATCATCGAGGACTCCCCTGGAGACTCGGCGTCACCCGATGGCGCACGATGCGTCGATCGGGACGATCGCGAGAGCACCGCCCGCGCCGCCGGCCGATCCGACCGTGCACGCGGGGGCGCAGGCCGATTGTACGGCCTGCCGCCGCGGTCGGGGCACCGCGCCCGTCAGGGTGCAGCGCCCGCGCGTTCCGCTCTACGCCCTCCGCCGCGTCCGGTCGCGGCCGTCAGACGACCCCGAGCGCGACCATCGCGTTGGCGACGCGGATGAAGGCGGCGATATTCGCCCCGATCACGTAGTTTCCGGGCACGCCGTACTCGTCGGCCGTCTCGAACACCGACTGGTGGATGCCGGTCATGATCCCGTCGAGCTTCCGCTCGGTGAACTCGAAGGTCCAGGAATCGCGGCTCGCGTTCTGCTGCATCTCGAGCGCGGAGGTCGCGACACCGCCTGCGTTGGCGGCCTTGCCCGGTCCGTAGGCGATCTTCGCCTCCTGGAAGACGCGCACGCCCTCGGGCGTCGTCGGCATGTTGGCGCCCTCGCCCACGGCGATGCACCCGTTCTTCACCAGCGTCCTGGCGTCCTTGCCGTGGATCTCGTTCTGCGTCGCCGACGGCATCGCCACCTGGCAGGGGATGTCCCAGATGTTGCCGCCCGCGGTGTACTTCGCGTCCTTGTGGAAGGTCGCGTAGTCGGCGATGCGGCGCCGCTCGACTTCCTTCAGCCGCTTCACCAGCGCGAGGTCGATCCCCTTCTCGTGGTAGACGACGCC
>DAOMBL010000617.1:0-1859 GCA_035427325.1 Casimicrobiaceae bacterium | reverse complement strand
GGACGTGATGCGCAGCGGCTGTTCCGCGCTGGGCTGCACGCTCCCCGAGAAGGACGACCACAACGACCCGGGCGCGCGCGACATCGCCGACCGGCTGGTCGCCTCCTTCGGCTCGATGCTGCTGTACTGGTATCACTGGACGCACAACGGGCGGCGCATCGACGTCGAGACCGACGACGATTCGGTCGGCGGACACTTCCTGCACCTGCTGCACGGCGCGAAGCCGCCCGAGGCCTGGGTGAAGGCGATGCACACCTCGCTCAACCTGTACGCCGAGCACGAATTCAACGCCTCGACCTTCGCCGCGCGGGTCATCGCCGGCACCGGCTCCGACCTCTACTCGTGCATCACCGGTGCGATCGGCGCACTGCGGGGGCCGAAGCACGGTGGCGCCAACGAGGTCGCGTTCGACGTGCAGAACCGCTACGTGACCCCCGACGAGGCGGAGGCGGACGTCCGCGCGCGCGTCGCGGCGAAGCAGGTCATCATCGGCTTCGGCCACCCGGTCTACACGATCGCCGACCCGCGCAACAAGGTCATCAAGGAAGTCGCCCGCCGGCTCTCGGAGGCTTCGCGCAACACCAAGCTCTACCGCATCGCCGAGCGGCTGGAGACGGTGATGTGGGACGCGAAGCGCATGTTCCCGAACCTCGACTGGTACTCGGCCGTGAGCTACCACATGATGGGGGTTCCGACGGCGATGTTCACGCCGCTGTTCGTGATCTCGCGCACGACCGGCTGGTCGGCGCACGTGATCGAGCAGCGCAACGACGGCAAGATCATCCGGCCGTCGGCGAACTACGTCGGCCCCGACGATCGCCCGTTCGTCCCGTTGGGAGAGCGTCCATGACGCCGATGCGGCGGTTCGCCCTCGCCCTCGCAGCCTGCGCCACCGCCGCGCCGCTCCCTGCGCTCGCGGTCAACGCCAATCCGCATGCGAGCGCTTTCGTCGTGCTCTATCGATGCGACGGAGGCGACTGGCTGGCGGTCGGCTATCCGGCGCCGACCGGTGCGCTCGGACCGCCGGCGCGCGTGTCGTGGAACGGATCGACCGTCCTGCTGGCGCAGGCCCGCTCCGGGTCCGGCGCCCGATACGTGAACCGGGAGGCCGACCTCGAATGGCGGACGAAGGGCCGCGAGGGCACGATGTTCCGCCTCTCCGACCACTCGGTGCTGCTCGCCAACTGCCGGGAAGGCTGAGCGCCGCGACTTTCCACCGGCCGCTTCCACGACCCACGTCCCCGCCTCCATGTCCTCCGCCATCAGCAACGTCCGCCCGAAGCCCGACCAGGTCCTCGTCGACATCGTCGACTACGTGACGAAGAAGAAGATCCGGAGCGATCTCGCCTACGAGACCGCGCGCCACTGCCTCATCGACACGCTCGGCTGCGGCTTCGAGGCGCTCGGCTATCCGGCCTGCACCAAGCTGCTCGGACCGATCGTGCCCGGCACGGTCGTGCCGAACGGCGCGAAGGTCCCCGGCACGCCCCATCAGCTCGATCCGGTGACCGCCGCGTTCAACCTGGGTGCGATGATCCGCTGGCTCGACTTCAACGACACCTGGCTCGCCGCCGAATGGGGCCACCCGTCGGACAACCTGGGCGGCATCCTGATGACCGCCGACTGGCTGTCGCGCAACGCGCTCGCCGCGGGACGCGAGCCGCTCACGATGCGCGACGTGCTGACGGCGATGATCCGGGCGCGCGAGATCCAGGGCTGCCTCGCGCTGGAGAACTCGTTCAACAAGGTCGGCCTCGACCACGTCGTGCTGGTCAAGGTCGCCTCGACCGGGGTGGTCGCCGCGATGATGGGGTTGCCGCGCGACGAGATCATCGACGCGGTGTCGCTCGCGTTCGTCG
>DAOMBL010000616.1:0-1863 GCA_035427325.1 Casimicrobiaceae bacterium | reverse complement strand
GCTTCGTTCTCGCGCCCGCGACCGAAGCCGGCCACCACGACCGCGCGCGCGCGCGTCACGGCGACGGCGACCAGCTTCTCGCCCTTGTCGAGCCCCATCAGGGTGACGCCCCGTCCTTTCGCGAGGTAGCCCACCTCGTCCAGGTCGAAGGCGAGCATCTTGCCCCCGGAGGAGACCGCGACCCGGAGATTGCCCTGCGCAAGCTCGAAGGCGAACGGCGCGACCGGCGCGTCCCCTTCCTTCACGCTCATGAACTCGCGCCCGGCCTTTCGGCTGGACAGCATGTCCCCGAGCTTCGACACGAAGCCGTAGCCGCGCGAGGCCGCGACGAGCACCGGCGTCTCGGCCTTGCCGGCGAGGCAGTGCATGATCTTGCCGCCGTCCTGGACGTCGACCAGCGACGAGGCCGGCGCGCCGTCGCCGCGCGCCGAGGGCAGTTGCGCGACCTCGACGGTGTAGGCGCGGCCGTTCGAGTCGAGGAATACCACCGGGTCGACGGTGCGGCACTGGACGAGCGCGCCGAGCCCGTCGCCCTCCTTGAACGAGAGCGCGGCCGGGTCCACGCCCCAGCCCTGGCGCGCGCGCGCCCAGCCGTTCCGGGAGAAGATCACCGTCACCGGCTCGTCCACGACCGGCGTCTCGACCTCCGCCTTCTCCGCCTCCTCGATGCGCGTGCGGCGCTTGTCGCCGAAAGTCTTCGCGTCCTCCTCGATCTCGTCGATGACGAGCCCCTCGAGCGCCTTGCGGTCCTTCAGGATCCGCTCCAGGCCCTTCTGTTCCTTCTGCAGGTCCTTCAGCTCCTGCTCGATCTTGATGTGCTCCAGCTTCGCCAGCATGCGCAGCCGCATCTCGAGGATGTCGTCCGCCTGCCGCTCGGTGAGCTTGAACGCCCTGATCAGGTCGGCTTTCGGGTCGTCGGCGTTGCGGATGATCTTGATCACCTTGTCCACGTTCAGGAGGACGACCATCCGTCCTTCCAGCACGTGGATGCGGTCGAGCACCTTGTCGAGGCGATGCTTCGTCCGGCGCGTCACGGTGGCGAAGCGGAACTCCACCCACTCCGCGAGCACGTCGCGCAGGTTCTTCCCGGTCGGCCGGCCGTCCAGGCCGACCATCACCAGGTTGATCGGGACGTTGGTCTCCAGGCTCGTCTTCGCGAGCAGCAGGTTGGCGAACTCGGTCTCGTCCACCTTCGAGGTGCGCGGCTCGAACACGAGCCGCACCGGGTGTGCGCGGTCCGACTCGTCGCGCATCCGGTCGAGCATCGACAGCACCAGCTGCTTCTCGCGCGTCTGCTCGGGGGTGAGCGACTTCTTGCCCGTCTTCGGCTGCGGGTTGGTGATCGCGTCGATCTCTTCCTGGACCTTCCGCACAGAAGTGCCCGGCGGGAGCTCCGTCACGACCAGCTGCCACTGGCCGCGCGCGAGCCGCTCGATCGACCAGCGCGCGCGCACGCGGATCGACCCGCGCCCGGACTGGTACGCGTCCTTCAGCTCGCTGCGCGGGGTGATGATCTGGCCGCCGCCGGGGAAGTCGGGGCCCTTGATGTGCTTCATCAGGCCGGCCACCGACAGGTCGCGGTCGCGCACCAGCGCGATCGCCGCCTGCGCGACCTCGTTCAGGTTGTGCGGCGGGATCTCGGTCGCCATCCCGACCGCGATGCCCGACGCGCCGTTCAGCAGCAGGACCGGCAGGCGCGCCGGCAGGACCGCGGGCTCGACCAGGCTCCCGTCGTAGTTCGCGATGAAATCGACCGTCCCCTGGTCGAGCTCGGCGAGCAGCACCTCCGCGAACTTCGTGAGACGCGCCTCGGTGTAGCGCATCGCCGCCGGGTTGTCGCCGTCGATCGAGCCGAAGTTGCCC
>DAOMBL010000615.1:0-1865 GCA_035427325.1 Casimicrobiaceae bacterium | reverse complement strand
GGCGATGAGGCCCTGCTGGCGCACGGCGGCGACCGAGGTCCGGCAGGCCTGCTCGGTCGGGAAGCTGCGCCTGGGCGCGAGGACGGGCGAGCCCGCCTCGGCCAGCAGCCAGCGCCACCCGCCCGCCTCGTCGCGATAGATCCTGAAATCCATGTCGGTGCTCCGCCGCGGGATGGGGCGTCGCGCCCCGTCCCGCATCGAACTTGGCGGTTGGTCGGGCGGCCGGGCGGGCGCTTACGCTGCAGACGGACGAAGCTTGCCGCGCACGCGGAAGCGGCCTTTAACAGCCTGTTGAAAAACTCCCCGAACAATGCTCTCGATTCATAGTCATAGTGGGAGCGTCGTTCGCGGGAGGAAAAGGATGCGTGGTCAAGTCGATCCCCAGGGCAGCATGTTCAGCTACTTCTCGGTCGAGGAGCGCATCCCGGCCGATCATCCGTTGCGCCGGCTGAAGGCGCAGGCCGACGCGGTGCTGGCCTCGATGAGTTCGCAGTTCGATGCGATGTACGCAGCAGTGGGGCGCCCGTCGGTCGCGCCGGAGCGCTTGCTCAAGGCGACGCTGCTGATCGCGCTGTACTCGGTGCGCTCCGACCGGCTGTTCTGCGAGATGCTCGACTACAACATGCTCTTCCGCTGGTTCCTGGACATGGATCTGGAGGAACGCGCCTTCGATCACTCGAGCTTCTCCAAGAACCGCGCGCGCCTGATCGAGCACGACATTGCCAAGAGCTTCTTCGCCGGGGCGGTGAAGCAAGCCCAGGCGCAGGGGCTGCTCTCCGATGAGCACTTCACCGTCGACGGCACCCTGATCGAGTCCTGGGCCTCGTTCAAGAGCTTGAAGCGCAAGGACGGCACGCCCCCGAAGTCCGGTCCCGACGGCACCGGGATGGTCGATTTCAAGGGCGAGAGACGATCCAACGCCACCCACCAGTCCAGTACCGACCCCGAAGCGAAGCTCATGAGGAAGGGCGACGGCCAGCCCGCGAAGCTCAGCTTCGGAGCGCACGCGTTGATGGAGAACCGCAGCGGTCTGCTCGTCGATGTGCGCATCACCGATGCGACGCTGTTCGAACCCAAGGCCGCCGCCCCGATGCTCGATCGACGTCGCCAGGCCCGCCGCGCAATGAGCACCCTCGGTGCCGACAAGGGCTACTACAACAAGGGCTTCGTGGCCTGGCTGCGCGAGCGCAACATCGCCCCGCACATCGCGCGGATCGAAGGCCGCAGGGCTCCCGGGCTCGATGGCAGGACCACGCGTCAGGAGAGCTACCTCGTCAGCCAGCGGAAGCGAAAGCGCATCGAGGAGATCTTCGGCTGGATGAAGTCGGTCGGCGGGTTGCGACGCAGCCTCTTCGTCGGCATCGCCAAGACGCAGCTCGCCGCCTACATGGTCGGGGCGGCCTACAACCTGCTCCGGATGGCTCGAATGCAGCCAGCCACTGGGTAGTCGCGTCCGAAGACCACGGGAATCAACCATGACAGAGCGAATGAAGCTCAAAGAACCAGCCGCCCCAACCCCGCGAGGTTCGTCGACCGTGCCAAAAAACGGCTTCACGGGACATTCTTCAACGGCCTGCTAGCAGCCGGGCGCCGCAGGAAGCACCCGAGACCGGCGCGGCCTCAGGCCGCGTGAAAATTGGCGAGCCGGACGGGGATGCGCCGCGGCCCGAACGGCTGGCCGGGTTTCTCATACCGCCCGGCGAGCGCAGCGCCGCACTCCTTGCAGCGCCCGTCGTCGGTCACGCGGTAGTTGAGGATGCGGTGCCAGTCGCGCACGATCAGCGCGTTGCGGCAGCCCGGGCAGAACGTCGTCCCGCCCTCGGTGTCGTGCACGTTCCCGGTGTACACGTAGCGCAGCCCGGCGC
>DAOMBL010000614.1:0-1868 GCA_035427325.1 Casimicrobiaceae bacterium | reverse complement strand
CGCGCCACGCGAGTGCCGCGCAGCCCGCCTCGCGTGCGCAGGGGGGCGCACCGCTTGACCCCGATCAAGGACCGGCAGGGTCGCCTCGCGCGACGATCGCAGCGGCCGCGGTGATTCGGCGCGGCGCCTCGCGATGCCCGCCGCCGTACCTGTCCCCGCCGCCACCCGCCGCCCCGAGCTCGTGTGCCCGGCCGGCGGCCTGCCGGCGCTGAAGGCCGCGGTCGACCATGGCGCGGACTGCGTCTACGTCGGCTTTCGCGACGAGACCAACGCGCGCGCGTTCGCCGGCCTCAACTTCGACGACGCCGCGATGCGCGAAGGCGTCGCCTATGCGCACCGCCGCGGTCGCAAGGTGCTCGTCGCGCTCAACACGTTCCCGTCGACCGCGGCGTTCGCGCGCTGGACGCGCGCCGTCGACCGCGCGGCGGAACACGGCGTCGACGCGATCATCTGCGCGGACGCCGCGCTGCTCGACTACGCGGCGCGCACGCACCCGGGGCTGCGCCTGCACCTGTCGGTGCAGGCCTCCGCCACCAACCACGAGGCGATCGAGTGGTACCGCGAACGCTTCGGCGTGCGGCGCGCGGTGCTGCCGCGCGTGCTGTCGATCGCGCAGGTCGAGCACACGATCGCGCACACCGGCGTCGAGATCGAGGTGTTCGGCTACGGCAGCCTGTGCGTGATGGTCGAGGGGCGCTGCGCGCTCTCGGCCTACGCGACCGGGGAGTCGCCCAACTGCCAGGGCGTCTGCTCGCCCGCGAAGGCGGTGCGCTGGGAGCCGCACGCGAAGGGCATGCGCACCCGGCTCAACGGTTTCCTGATCGACGCGTTCGAGGGCGACGAGCGTCCCGGCTACCCGACGCTGTGCAAGGGGCGCTTCGACGTGAACGGCGAGGTCTACTACGCGCTCGAGGAGCCGACGAGCCTCAACACGCTGGATCTCCTGCCCGACCTCGTGCGCATCGGTGTCGCCGCTATCAAGATCGAGGGTCGCCAGCGCAGTCCCGCGTACGTCGCGCAGGTCACGCGCACCTGGCGCGAGGCGATCGACGCCTGCGTGGCCGCGCCCGGGACCTTCGAGGCGCGCGCGCGCTGGCACGCCGATCTCGACGCGCTCGCCGAAGGGCAGTCGCAGACGCTCGGCGCCTATTCGCGGCCGTGGCGGTGACGATGAAGCTCGCGCTCGGACCGCTGCAGTACTACTGGCCGCGCCAGTCGGTGCTCGACTTCTACGCGGACGTGGCGTCGTCGCCGGCGGACGTCGTGTACCTCGGCGGGACGGGGTGCTCGCGCCGCCACGAACTGCGCCTGCCGGACTGGATCGAGATCGCCGGCATGCTCGCGGCTTCCGGCAAGGAGGCGGTGCTCTCGACGCTGCCGCTGATCGAGGCCGAAGCCGACCTGCGTCTCGTGCGCAAGCTCGCGGACCAGCGGAGCTTCCGCGTCGAGGCGAACGACATCGGAGCGGTGCGCGTCCTCGCCGCGCGTGGCGGGGGCCCGCCGTTCGTCGCCGGCGCGTCGCTCTCGATCTATTCGGCGCGGATGCTCGCGCTCGTCGCCTCCGAGGGCGCGACGCGCTGGGTGAGCCCGGTCGAACTGTCGTCGTCGGCGCTCGCGGAGATCGTCGCGAACGCGCCGCCGGGCGTCGAGACCGAGGTGCTCGCGCACGGGAGGCTGCCGCTCGCCTACTCGGCGCGCTGCTTCACCGCACGCCACCACGGCCTGCAGAAGGACGCCTGCGAGTACCGCTGCCTCGGGCTCTCCGACGGCATCGACCTCAGGACGCGCGAGGGCGCGCCGTTCCTCACGATCAACGGCACGCAGACCCAGTCGGCGGGCGTCTACACGCTGCTCGCGGAACTCGACGC
>DAOMBL010000613.1:0-1883 GCA_035427325.1 Casimicrobiaceae bacterium | reverse complement strand
CGCCGATCTCGTCGCCGGGATGGTCCGCGAGGACCTGCGCATCGCCGAGCGCGACGAACTCGTCCGCCGTCACGGGCACGCGATCCTCAACCGTCGCGACGGATGACTCCCGACGCGAAGATCTTCGTCGCCGGCCACCGCGGACTCGCGGGTTCCGCGCTGCTGCGCGCGTTGCAGGCGAAGGGCTATCGCAACCTCCTCACCCGCACGCACGCCGAACTCGACCTCACCGACGCCGCCGCCACGGCGCGGTTCCTGCAGCAGGAGCGGCCGGACGTCGTCTTCCTCGCCGCGGCGAAGGTCGGCGGCATCGTCGCCAACAGCACCTGTCCCGCGGAGTTCGTGCGCGAGAACCTCGCGATCCAGACCAACGTCATCCACGAGAGCTGGCGCGCCGGCGTCGGGCGGTTGCTCTTCCTCGGCTCCTCGTGCATCTATCCGCGCGACTGCCCGCAGCCGATCCGCGAGGACTACCTCCTCACCGGGCCGCTCGAGCCGACCAACCGCCCCTACGCGATCGCCAAGATCGCGGGCATCGAGATGTGCTGGTCGTACAACCGGCAGTACGGCACGCGCTATCTGTGCGCGATGCCGACGAACCTCTACGGGCCGGGCGACAACTACGATCTCCGCACGAGCCACGTCCTGCCGGCGATGATCCGCAAGTTCCACGAGGCGAAGGTGCGCGGCGACGCCGAGGTGCCGCTGTGGGGCACCGGCGCGCCGCGCCGCGAATTCCTCTGCAGCGACGACATGGCCGAGGCGTGCGTCCACCTGATGGCGCTGCCCGCCGAGACGATCACGCCGATGCTCGACGCAAGCGCGCCGCCGCTCGTCAATGTCGGATGCGGATCGGACCTGTCGATCCGCGAACTGAGCGAGGTCGTGCGTTCGGTCGTCGGCGGCGATGCGAAGGTGCGCTGGGACACCTCGAAGCCCGACGGCACGCCGCAGAAGCTCCTCGACACCACGAAGCTCGCGCGCCTCGGCTGGCGTCCGCGCATCGAACTGCGCGAGGGCATTCGCAGGGCGTACGACGATTTCCTGCGGCGGTCGGCGGCGTCGCCCGTGTCGGCCTGAAGGCCGACCCACCACCCTCCCCCGTGGGTCGGGCTTCAGCCCGACGGGCTGCCGCATCCCCGCTGTGGGTCGGGCTTCAGCCCGACGGGGTCCGTGGCAATTCGGATGAAATGCGTCGGCCTGAAGGCCGACCCACGACCGCTTATTGTCGGCCTGAAGGCCGACCCACGACCGCTCATTGTCGGCCTGAAGGCCGACCCACCACCCTCCCGTGGGTCGGGCTTCGCCCGACGCCTTTCCCTCCCCCATCGGCTCAACCTCGAAAGCCGTCGGACGGACGTCCGATTCACCGACGTCGTCGCCGTCGATGCCGGCCGGCCTTCGAACGCCCGAGTCGGATCCCTCAGACCTCCGGCCGATCGCGAGGCCCATCCTCCTCCGCGACACTGTCGCAACGCTCGGAACGGCCGGATCCTGCGCCGCGTTGCTCTGCGGACGCCGACCGACGAGCGGGAACGCTGCGGCGCTTGCAGGAGCTCAACCGTGTCCCATCCACGCATCCCAACTCCGGGCACGTCGTCTCCCGCGTCGGCATTTGCCCGTTGTAGCTTCTACAGCTACTATCGTAGCCATGAACGCTACAGCTCACCGGGCCGGCGCGGCGTCCCTCCTGTTCCCCGCCGCCTACCGGCGGAAGGTCCTTTCGCTGCTTCTGCTGAACCCGGAGCGGCGCCTGCACGTGCGCGAGATCGCCCGCCTGACCGGCACGACCGCCGGGACGCTGAACAAGGAGCTGAGGCGCCTGCAGGCCCCGGTGGCCACCTCAAACTCCTCCACCTATGGCCGGGTCAAACTCCTCCACC
>DAOMBL010000612.1:0-1889 GCA_035427325.1 Casimicrobiaceae bacterium | reverse complement strand
AGGTCCTCGGCCTCTTCGAGGCCGTCGGACTGCCGTTCGACGCGCTCTGGGTTTCCGGGATGAGCGACGAGGCGCTGCCGCGCGCACCGCGACTGCATCCATTCCTTCCGGTCGCCTGGCAGAGGGAACGCGGGGTCCCGCGCACGGACCCGGCGCGCGAACTCGCGTTCGCCGATGCGGTTGCTTCCTGGCTCCTGCGCGCGGCTCCGGAGGTCGTCGTCAGTCACGCGACGAGCGCTGGCGACCGTCCGGCGATGCCCTCCGTCGTGTTTCCGAAGGGGCGTGAATGCGACTTCGCGGTTCCGGTGTCGCCGGCGGAGGCGCAGTTCGCGGTTCGCCCGCCGCCCGAACGGGTCGTCGACGCGTCCGCACCGCCCCTTTCGGCAGGCGAGCGGACGCGGGGCGGCTCCGGGCTCATCGCTGCCCAGAGCGACTGCCCGTTCCAGGCGCTCGCCGCGAAGCGCTGGCGCGCGGACGCATGGCCGGAGTCAGCGATCGGCCTCACGGCGATGGAGCGAGGAACGCTCGCCCATGCCGCACTGGCCGCGTTCTGGCGCGGGGTGCAGGACCACGCCTCGCTGGTGGAACTTCGGAACGACGCGACGCAGTTCGCCGAGGCGCGTCGCCGAGCGGTCGAGGTCGCCATCGCAGCGCTGGACGCCCGCTGGCGTCGCCTTCCCGCCGTGGTCCGCGGGCTCGAGGCGGAGCGCATCGATCGCCTGCTGGACACCTGGCTCGCGACGGAGGCCGGGCGCCCGCCGTTCGAGGTGGCAGGGGTCGAGTGCGACGCGACGCTGGCGCTCGGGCCGCTCGACCTCGCGCTCCGCCTCGACCGGGTCGATCGTCTCGCCGACGGAGGCGTCGCGATCCTCGACTACAAGACCGGCAACGTGCCGCCGGTGAGACGCTGGACCGACGACCGGCCCGAGGCGACGCAGATGGCGCTCTACACGCTCGCGTGGCGCCGCGCGCACCCGGAGGACGCGGTGCGCGCCGCCGTGCTCGCGCAGCTCAAGCGCGGAAGCGTCGGGCCGGTCGGACTCTACGCTGACGCGGCGGCGCGCATCGAGCCACCGTCCGGACGGGACGACCACGTCGTCGACTGGCCGGCGCTCGAGGCGCGCTGGGAGGCGCTGATGGGCGACCTCGCGGCGTCGTTCGCGAGGGGCGACGCCGCGGTGGCGCCGCGCAGGCCCGCGTTGTGCACCTACTGCCGGCGCCAGCCGCTCTGCCGGATCGACGCCGCGGCCGAACGCGACGTCGACGGGGAGGCCGCGTGAGCGCGAACGACGACGACGCGCTGCTGGCCGACGATGCGGCCGCGCGCGAGGCCGCGCTCGACGTCGGCCGCTCGTTCGTCGTCCAGGCGCCGGCCGGATCGGGAAAGACCGAGCTCCTGGTCCAGCGCCTGCTCGCGCTCCTCGCGATCGTCGACCGTCCGGAGAGCGTGCTGGCGATCACCTTCTCGCGCAAGGCGGCCGCCGAGATGCGCGCGCGCGTGGTCGAGGCGCTCGTGGCGGCGGGGGACGCGGAGCAGGCGTCCGACCTGCCGCCCCATCGCCTCCGCACGCGAGAACTCGCGCGCCTGGCGCTCGAGCGGGATGCGGAACTCGGCTGGAACCTGATCCGGCATCCTTCGCGGCTCGCCGTACGCACGATCGACGCGCTCGCCCAGGCGATCGCCCTGCAGGCGCCGCTCGCGAGCGGGCTTCCGGCGAATCCCCGCTTCACGGAGGCGGCCGGGCCGCTGCACCTCGCGGCCGCGCACGCGGCGATTCGCGCCGCGGCTTCCGACGATCCGCGCTGGCGGAGCCTGCTCGATCACCAGGACAACGACGCCGACGCGCTCGCGCAACGCGTCGCGGAACTCCTCGAGCGGCGCGACCAGT
>DAOMBL010000611.1:0-1892 GCA_035427325.1 Casimicrobiaceae bacterium | reverse complement strand
GCTTCGTCCGCAGCCTGGCTCGCGTGGCGCTCCGGAGACGATGCCTCGCTCCGGCGCGAGGCGGAACGTTTCGCGGGCGCGCTCGAATACGCGGCCGCGCGCGCGCAGTGCGGCACGAGGATCTCGGCGTGAGCACCGCGCGGGACGGATGGCGTTTCTGGCGACGCGACGCCGCGCGACGTGCGTGGGTGCCGCTCGCGGGCGATGACGTCCTCGCGCCGCGCAGGCTGCCGGACGCGGTCACGATCGCGTCGGGAGCGGTCGCGGGACGGCCGATCGCGCCGGATGCGCCGATGCCGCTCCGCGCGAATGGCCGCAACGATCCGTCGAGCTTCGTGTTCGCCGCGGGCGAGGCCCGCGTGCGCGTCGATGCCGACCCGCTGAATCGCGTTACGGTGGCGAAGGCGTCCGAGTGAAACGCCCGTCGTCGCCCGGCTTCACGCTGGTCGAGATCCTCGTCGCGCTCGCGGTCGTCGCCGTCGCGCTCGCCGCCGGCATGCGCGCGCTCGCGCAGTCGGCGGACGGCGCGGGAACGCTCAAGGCGCGCACGCTCGCCCTGTGGGTCGCCCAGAACCGCCTCGCCGCCGCGAACCTCGTCGCCGCGCTGCCCGCGACCGGCGAGCGAAGCGGGACCGCGGTCCAGGCGAATCGCGCGTTCGTCTGGCGCGAGCGCGTGGCCGTCACCCCGAATCCGTCGTTCCGGCGCGTCGACATCGAGGTAGCGTCATCCGATGAACCCGCGTACGTCCTCGCGCGCCTGACCGGCTACGTCGCGGGATCCCCGGCGCCGTGAAACCGAACGCCCACCGCGATCGACGCCGCGGCACGCGCGGCTTCACGCTGGTCGAGATCCTCGTCGCGCTCGCGATACTCGCGGTGCTCGCCACCTTCGCATGGCGCGCGACCGCTTCGCTCGTCGAGGGCGAGACGCGGCTCGCCCACGAAGCGAAGCGGTGGCAGGGACTCGACGCGCTGTTCGCGCGCATCGAAGGCGACGTCGCCGCCGCGCTGCCTCGCGCGGTGCGGGTGCCAGGCGGCCGCGAAGGCGCGTGGGTCGGGACGATCGACGCGAACGGCCGACCGGCCTTCACGTTCACGCGTGCGGGCGGAGACCCCGGCGCGCCGGGCTTGGAGGGCACGAGGATCGCCTACCGGCTCGCGGGCGACACCCTGGAGATCGCGTACTGGCCGCACCTCGATCGCGCGGCCGGTTCGAGGCCCACGGTCTACGCACTCGCCAGCGGCATCGCTGGCATCGAGGTGCGCTACGCCGACGACAAGGGCGAGTGGACCGACCGCTGGCCGCCGGCGCGCCGGGACGGCTTGCCCGCGGCGGTCTCGGTCGCGCTGACGCTCGCCGAAGGCGGGCGAATCGAGCGCGTGATGGTGCTGCGATGAACCGTCCCCGGCAGCGCGGGGCGGCGCTCGTGGTGGCAATGCTCGTCGCGGGGATCGCCGCCGGGGTCGCGACGACGCTCCTGACCGACGGTGCGCGCTGGCGGACGGTCGTCGAAGGAGGGCGGGACCACGCGCGCGCCGCGTCGCTCGCCGCCGCCGGCGTCCAATGGGCCCGCCAGGCGCTCGCCGACGACGCGGCACACGGCACGATCGACCATCCGGGCGAGGCCTGGGCGATTCCGCTGCCCGTCACGCCGGTGGAGGGCGGCAGCGTCGAAGGTCGCATCGAGGACGCCCAGGCGCGGCTCAACCTCAACGCGGTCGCCGGCGACGACGCCGCGTCGGCGCGCGCGCGCGAGCGTCTCGCCGCGCTCTTCGCACGGCGCGGACTCGACCCCGGCCTCGTCGACGCGCTCGCCGATTGGATCGACGCCGACGGCACCGTGCGCGAGCACGGCGCCGAGGACGACGCCTACGGTCGCGCCGATACGCTG
>DAOMBL010000610.1:0-1892 GCA_035427325.1 Casimicrobiaceae bacterium | reverse complement strand
TCGCGCACGCCGGGGTCGGCGAGGGCGTAGGACGGCGGCAGCACGGCGCCGACGACCTCGGCGAGATACGCCTGGCTCGCGAGCGCGTCGGGGTCGGCCTCCGAGAGCGTCACGACACGGGCGTAGGCCGAGAACGCGCTGGCGATCCAGCGACGCGGGAACCGGGCGCCGGACGCGCGGGCGAGCGCGGCCGCATAGGTGTCGATCGCGAACGTGTGCGCTACCGACTCGAGGTCGAGCGGACCCGCCGCGCGACCCATCGCCTTCCTCAACAGGAGGCGCGAGCGCTGCGGCAGCCGGTCGTCGAGCATCCTCGCGAGTTCGCTCCAGGCGGCACAGGGCTCTGCGGCGATCCACAGCGTCGCCTCGGGCCGCAGGGCGGGAGAGTCGATCCCGCTGGGACCATCGACCACGAGCACGCGCACCGGGACGACGGTACCGAGCCGCCGGCCGAGCACTTCCCGGGCCCGGTGGACGGCGATCGCGACCGCGCTCGCGGCGGATCCCCGGTCGGCGGAGTGGCGCACCGCGAACGGCAGCCAGGGCATCGAATCCGGGCGGCCCGGAACGGAGGCGCCGCGAAGCTCCTGGCCGGGGCGGACTTCATTGAGCGACATCATGGTGTTCCTCGTCATCGTGCGTCGTTTGGACAGGCGGCATGTTGCTGTGCAGCATCTGGCGCATGACTCACGTATCGCGCATCGAAGACGAGCCTGGCGAGAGTGACGACCGAAGTCATTGAATATCAACGACTTACGCAATCCGCGCGCCGGGATGGCCCCGCGCGCGCCCGGGGGTGAGCCGCCGGCTGACTTCGACTGACGGATGTCTTACGGCGTACTGACGGATGCGATCCGGTCCGGCATCGGCAGGCGCCGGACGCGAAACCGCGGGACCGGGCGAGACGTGGCGCGCCGGGCGGGAGGCCGGGGAGCGCTTCAGCCAGCCTGCAGCGTGCGACGGACGGCCTCGGTCTCGGCCGCCGGAGCGCGCGAGAGGACGATCGACAGGAGTTCGCGGCAGCGGCGGTAGGTCAGCAGGGCCCCGGCGGCATCGCCCAGTTCTCGCTGGCACACCATCAGCCGGCGATAGACGGCCTCCGCCAGGTTGTCGCGCTCGAGCGCGGCTTCGTAGAGCGTGCGCGCAGCGCCGAAGTCACCGCGGGCCTCGTCTTCTCCGGCCTTCGCGATCACGGCGCGCAGCAGCCGGGCCTTGAGGCGGTCGCGCTCCCGCGCGGCCCAGGGCACGGCGCCCTCGTCGGCGAGGAAGTCGCCGCGCGAGAGTGCGAGCGCGCGCGCGACCGGCACCGGGGACTCGTCCAGCAGCGCGTCGAGCGCGAACGCGTCGACCCAGACGAGTGCGGGGTCGAGCGACAGCTTCCCTTCGGTCAGCACGAGCGCGCCGTCGACGCCGCAGAGCTTGCGGAGGCGATAGAGCGTGCTGTCGAACGACGCCTTGGCGTCGTCGCCTTCGGCGTCCGGCCACAGAAGCGCGGTGATCATCGCGGCATCGACGCGCCGGCCGCCGTGTGCGACCACGGCCTTCAGGAGTTCGAGCGGTTTCTTCTGGGCCTTGCCCTTCGAGACGACCGGCTCGCCGTCGCGCCGGAGTTCGAACGCGCCGAGCGTGCGGATCGAGAGCGGCCACGGCCAGTCGGCCGTGTCGGACGAAGGCGCGGCCAGCCTGCGGATCCGCGCGAGCGCGCGGGCGTAGTCGGGCTCGATGTTCTCGCGGAGCGCAAAGGCGACGAGCCTCGCGACGTCGCCGGGCGGCTGCCGGATGAAGCCGTGGAAGCCCGCCTCGCGGCAGGCGCGGAAGAGCGGCGTCACGATGGCCCGCACGTCGTCGTCCCGGCCGTCGCGTTGCGCGAAGATCGCGCGCGCGAGTTCGCG
>DAOMBL010000609.1:0-1895 GCA_035427325.1 Casimicrobiaceae bacterium | reverse complement strand
CAGGCGTCGACATCACCTCGATCGCCGCGGCCGCCATCCGCTCCGGATCCCGGGGAGGCACCAGCATCGCGGTCCTGCGGTGCTCGACGAGGAACGGAATGCCGCCGACGTCGGTGCTGACGATCGGCACGCCGCTCGCCATGCCCTCGAGCAGCGAGATCGGCATGTTGTCGGCGGTCGACGGGTTGAGCACGAGATCCGCCTGCCGGTAGAGCGCGGCGATTTCTTCGTTGTCGAGGCGGCCGGTGAACCGGACGCGGTCGGTCACGCCCAGTTCGGCGGCGAGCCGCTGCAGTTCGGGGAGCTGCGGGCCCGATCCGGCGACCGTGAGCGTCGCGTCGGGGAAGGTGCGTCCGATCCGAAAGAACGCCCGCAGAGCCGTGCCGATGTCGTAGATGTCCTCGAGGTTGCGGGTCACGATCAGGTGGCGGCCTGCGGGCCGCGTCGGATCGGGACGGAAGCGGGAGAGGTCGATGATGTTCGGAACGATCTCCGCGGGAACGTCGTGGCGCCGGAACACCGCTTCGAGGAATCCGGACGGCACGATCACGGCGAACGCCCGCTTCAGGGTCGGCCGCACCCATGCCGCCTGACGCGCCATGAAGGAGCATGCCTCCCCTCCCCGGTAGTTGACGATCGCCGGGACGCCGCGCGCGCTCGCGATCCAGACTGCCGGCGCCGCATACAGGTGCCACGCCCACCCGGAGTTGGCCATCAGGTGCATCAGATCGGCCCGGCCCGCGCTTCGCCAGAGCCGGACAAGGTACGGCATCAGGCGCAGGAGCGCGCGCAGCCAGCGCAACCGGTCCAGCCAGGCCGGATGCAGCGGACGGTTCACCTGGACGAGTTCGACCGCGAGTCCGGCCTCCCCGAGCAGCCGCGCGAGCTGCCGCGTCTGGTTGGCCATGCCGCCGGAAGGCGGCGGGAGCGGGCCGACCAGGCAGATGGAGGGCGGGACGTCTCGCTTCATGGCGCGAGCCGCATGGCGGAGGGCGAGGTCAGCTGGACGACGAGCGTCGCGACCAGCGATACGAACACCCAGGCGAGGATGCGCAGGCGACGTTGCAGCGCGAACATCCGGCGCACGAGCGATGCGTTCTCCGGAACCTCGACGATGCGAATCTGGGGCTGCACGCCGACGACGTTGGCGGCGACGTGCGCGAGCGGGCGGGAGATCGCGCCCATCGTCGCGACGAGGGGGTTCGCATAATACGAGACGACGGCGTTCCCCCAGATCAGGTACCACTGGTCGACGCCGCGCCGATAGTACTCGAGCGCCTTGTGCTCGTGCACGTACCCGGGCCTGCCGCGGCCATTGGGGCGCAGCGCAGGCGCGGACCCGCCGCGCTTCAGGGCGGCGCGTGTCTCCAGCGCGCCGAGCGGCTCGCCGGTCGCGGCGTCCGCGAAGTGGAGGTTGTTGTGGACGTCCAGCATGAGCCAGCGACGGCGCTTCCGATCGAACACCTCCACGACGGTGTGGCCGTGGCCCCCGAATCCGTCGAATGAGAACGCCCACTGGCGCGCGTCGAGGCCCGCCGCATGGGCGAGGGCCAGGAAGACCTTCACGAAATCCGCGCAATAGCCGTATCCCTTCCGGATCGCGTGATAGGTGGACAGGGGATCGGCGCGTACCGCCCCCTTGTCCTCGGCGCGCTCGGTGAGGTGTCCGGCGAGTGCCAGGGCCTTGATCCAGTCGTCCTCGATCGGGCCGATGCCCAGCGTGTCCACGATCGCGCGGAACTCGCGCGTTGCCGGTCGACGCTCGATCCGGAATCCGGCCGGGTAGTTCGGGGGCGTCCACGCGAAATCATCCGGCCGGCTCGCCCGCACGAGCCATGCGTTGCGCATGCGCACGGCCTCGGTCGCCGGCCGCGCGCATCGCATCACGTATGCGA
>DAOMBL010000608.1:0-1908 GCA_035427325.1 Casimicrobiaceae bacterium | reverse complement strand
CTTCAGCCCGACAGCCTGGGCTTCAGCCCGACACCCCGCCACCCTGTGTCAGCGCTTCGGGAACATGGCTCGCGAATTCGCCGCGCTCCACCTGTGCGCGAATCGCGGCGAGGTCCGGCGCGAACGCGCGGTCCGCATCCCAGAACGGCGCGGCCGCGCGGATGCGCGCGTGCACCGCCGCGAGCGGGACGGACGTCGCGAGCGGTCGACGCAGGTCGATGCCCTGCGCTGCTGCGAGGAGTTCGATCGCGACGATCGCCGCACTGTTGCCGGCCATGGCCGCGAGCCGTGCGGCGGCCCCGGTCGCCATGCTGACGTGGTCTTCCTGGTTCGCCGAGGTCGGAAGCGAGTCGACGCTGCGCGGATGCGCCAGCGCCTTGTTCTCGGAGGCGAGCGCCGCAGCCGTGACCTGCGCGATCATGAAGCCCGAGTTGACGCCGCCGTCACGCACGAGGAACGGCGGCAGTCCCGAGAGGTTCGCGTCCATCAGCAGCGCCACGCGCCGCTCCGCGAGCGCACCCGTCTCCGCGATCGCGAGCGCCAGGTTGTCCGCTGCGAAGGCGACCGGCTCCGCGTGGAAGTTGCCGCCCGACAGCACCTCGTCGCGATCGGCGAACACGAGCGGATTGTCGGACACCGCGTTCGCCTCGGTGACGAGCACCGCCGCGGCGGCGCGCGTCTGGTCGAGCACCGCGCCCATCACCTGGGGCTGGCAACGCAGGCTGTAGGGATCCTGCACGCGCGGGCACCCCGCATGCGACGCGCGGATCGCGCTGCCGGCGAGCAGGCGACGATAGGCCGCAGCGGCGTCGCGCTGGCCCGCGTGCCCGCGCAACGCATGGATGCGCGGATCGAACGGCGTGTCGCTGCCGAGGCAGGCGTCGACGCTCATCGCGCCCGCCGCGAACGCGGCCGCGACGACGCGCTCGTGGCGGAAGAGCGCGTCGAGCGCCAGCGCGGTCGATATCTGGGTGCCGTTGATGAGCGCGAGTCCCTCCTTGGGCGCGAGGACGAGAGGCGCGAGACCCGCATGTGCCAGTCCTTCCGGGGCAGGGACGACACGACCCTCGATCCGCGCTTCGCCCACCCCGATCAGGACACCGCACAGGTGCGCCAGCGGCGCCAGGTCGCCCGATGCCCCGACCGACCCCTGCGAAGGAACGCAGGGCAGCACACCCGCGTTCGCGAGTGCCACGAGCGCCTCGATCACCTCCCAGCGCACCCCAGAATGACCTCGCGCGAGCGAGGCCGCCTTGAGCACGATCGCGAGGCGCACCACCGCGTCGTCGAGGAGCGGCCCGGTGCCGGCGGAATGCGAGAGCAGCAGCGCGCGCTGCAGTTCCGCGAGACGCGTGTCGTCGATGCGCGTCCGGGCGAGCAGGCCGAAGCCGGTGTTGACGCCGTAGACGACACGATGCTCGGCCACCATCCGCGCCACCGCGCCGGCCGCTGCGGCGACCTTCGGCCTCGCGGAGGCGTCGATCGCGATGCGGGGCCGCGCGGAACCGATCGCGCGCAGCGTCTCGAGGGAGATCCGGCCGGGAACGAGGGTGTGGTCCATGTCGATCCGGCGTGCCGGCCGCACGAAAGTGTAGCGCTTCCGCGCGATCCGGCGTGCATGCGTCGCTCCACGGCCGGCCGGATGTCCCGCCCCGGAACGCCCGCGGGGGCGCCCTATAATCGCCGCATGGCCCCGAACACCCCGGACATCGACGCGCCGACGAAGCTCCTCGTGCAACAGGCCGCCGCGCTCGACGCACGCGGGGCGTGGCGCGAAGCGATCGACGCGTGGACCCGGGTCGTCGATCGCGCCCCTCGGTTGCTGCCGGCGCGACTCGCGCTCGCCCAGGCCTGCATTCGCGCGGGTCGGACAGCCGACGGCGTGCCGGGACTCGAGCGGCTGGTCGC
>DAOMBL010000607.1:0-1921 GCA_035427325.1 Casimicrobiaceae bacterium | reverse complement strand
GCCGTGACCGAGATCGTGTATCGCCTCGGCGGAGAGCGTTGCCTCGTCGCGACCGACACCACGAGCACCTATCCGACGGCCGCGAACGCGTTGCCGAAGGTCGGGTACCAGCGCTCGCTTTCGGCCGAGGGCATCCTCGCCCTCCATCCCACGATGCTCCTCGCAGCGCCCGAGGCCGGGCCGCCGCCGGCGCTCGTGCAGCTCGAGACGGCGGGCGTGACGGTCGTCCGCACCAGCGGGGACCACAGCTTCGATGCACTGGCGGGCAACGTGAAGCTGATCGCGAGGAACCTCGACCTCGCGGCGCGTGGCAGCGCACTCGACGAGTCGCTTCGCCGGGAATGGAACGCCACGCGCGCCGCGATCCGCAGGACCGGCACGCCGCCGAGGGTGATGTTCGTGTTCTCGCACGCGGCCACCCATGTGCAGGTGGCTGGCGCCGGCACCGCGGCCGCAGCCATGATCGACCTCGCAGGCGGGGTCAACGCCATGACCGGCTTCAAGGGCTATCGGCCCCTGTCGTCGGAGGGCGTCGTCGCCGCCGCACCCGACGTCATCCTGTGCACGCGGGAAGGCGTCGACGCGCTGGGAGGCGTCGAGTCGCTGCTGGGCCGCCCCGGCATCGCCCTCACGCCCGCAGGCAAGGCGAAGCGCGTGCTCCATCCCGATGCCTTGCTGCTGCTGGGATTCGGCCCTCGGCTGCCGCAGGCGGTGCGCGAACTCGCGCAGGGCTTCGGAACGTTCGGCTGACGTCCCGCGCTCACTCGTCGGCGAGCCGCCGGTGACAACTTCCGCGCCAGCGCGCCCCGCTGTCGGTTCCCCGCGGGTCGCGCGGATCGCCGCGGGCGGCGTGCGTCGCCTGCCGGGCACGCTCGTGCTTGCCGTGCTCGTGCTGTCGACGGCCGCGCTCGTCGTCTTCGGCATCGGCTATGGCGCCTATCGCATCCCGGCGCTCGACGTCCTGCGCATCCTCGGCGCCAACGCCGGCCTGGACACCGGGATGCTCGATACCCGGCAGGTCGCGGTCCTGAACTCGATCCGGCTGCCGCGGGTGATCCTCGCCGTGGTGACCGGTGCGGGGCTCGCCGTGGCGGGCGCGCTGATGCAGGGACTGTTCCGCAATCCGCTCGCCGATCCGACGCTGATCGGCGTCTCGTCGGGCGGAGCGTTCGCGGCGGCGTTCGTCATCGTCCTGGGAGCCACCTGGCTGCCTGGCGTGTCGAAGATGCTGGGTCCGTGGACACTTCCTCTCGCGGCGTTCCTCGGCGCGCTGGTCATCACGCTCGTCGTCTACCGGATCGGTGCCGCCGGCGGCTTTCTCTCCCTGCCCTCGGTGCTGCTCGCGGGGATCGCGCTCAATGCGCTCGCGATGGCGGGCGTGGGTTTCCTGTCCTATCTCGCCAACGACGAGCAGCTTCGCAATCTGACGTTCTGGAACTTCGGGTCGCTGGGCGGGGCGACATGGACGATGCTGGCCGCGGTGGCGCCCCTCGCGTTGACTGCGACCGTCGCCGGCATCTTCCTCGCGCGCCCGCTCAACGCCCTCGCCCTGGGCGAGTCGCAGGCGTCCCACCTCGGTGTGAACGTCGTGCTGGTCAAGCGGACCGCGATCGTCCTCACGGCGCTCGCGGTCGGGTCGCTGGTCGCGGCAACGGGCCTCATCGGCTTCATCGGACTGGTCGCGCCGCACGCCATCCGGCTGGCGTGCGGGCCGGATCATCGCATCGTGCTTCCGGGAGCGGCGCTCCTCGGAGCGGCGCTCATGGTGATCGCGGACGCGTTGTCGCGAACGGTCGTGGCGCCCGCAGACCTGCCGATCGGCGTCCTCACCGCCGCGCTTGGGGCGCCGTTCTTCCTCGCGCTGCTCCTGCGTCGCCGCGGGCAGATCGGCCTGTAGCCCATGCTCGACATCGCCCACGCC
>DAOMBL010000606.1:0-1929 GCA_035427325.1 Casimicrobiaceae bacterium | reverse complement strand
TCGGTCCGACTGGCAGCGGCGCGCATTTTCGCGGCGACCTTGCCGTCTGTTATCGGGCGAACCTCGAGAGCCGGGTCGCCACGCGCATCCTCTGGCGCGTGGCCGAGGCGCCCTACCGCCACGAGCAGGACGTCTACGACGCGGCGCACGCGCAGGACTGGCCGGCGCGCTTCCGGGTGGAGCGCTCGATCCGCGTCGACGTCAACGCGGTGCGCTCGCCGCTGCGCAGCCTCGAGTTCGCGACGCTGACGGTGAAGGACGCGGTCTGCGACCGCTTCCGCGACGAGCGGGGCGCGCGCCCGTCGGTCGACAAGCGCGCCGCCGACGTGCGGATCCACGCGTACCTGACCGAACGCGAGGCGACCTTCTACCTCGATACCTCGGGCGAGCCGCTGTTCAAACGGGGCTGGCGTCGCGACACGGAGGAGGCCCCGCTGCGCGAGAACCTGGCGGCGGGCCTCATCGCGCTCTCGGGGTGGACGCCCGGCACCGCGTTCCTCGATCCGATGTGCGGCAGCGGCACGATCGCGATCGAGGCCGCCTCGATCGCCGCCGATCGCGCTCCCGGCCTCGCCCGCACGTTCGGATTCCAGAAGCTCGCCTGGTTCGACGGGCCGACCTGGCAGCGCATGAAGCAGCGGGCGCGCGACCGCGTGAAGCCCCCTCCGTCGCGCCCGACGATCCACGCGAGCGACCGGCTCCCGGCGGCGGTTGCGAAGGCGCGCGCGAATGCGACGCTCGCCCAGCTCGGCGACCACCTCGCGATCGAGCAGGCCGACGTCCTGACACGGGCGGCGCCCGCGCCCACCGGCGTGATCGTCACCAATCCGCCCTACGGCATCCGCCTCGAGGACAAGGCGCGCGTGGCCGCGATGTACCCGAAGCTCGGCGACGCGCTCAAGGCGCGCTACGCCGGCTGGACCGCGTTCCTGTTCTCCGGGGACACCGACCTCCCGAAGAAACTCGGCCTCAAGGCCGAACGGCGCACTCCGCTCTGGAACGGCGCGATCGAGTGCCGGCTCTACGCGTACCGGATCGTCGCCGGGAGGCTCTCGGGGAGCGAGCCGCGGTAGAATGCGGTATCTCCGCGATTCCTCACGCGAGCGCACCATGGGAATGCTCCCCGCCCGCCACTACGTTTCCGAGCACACGCAGTTCATCCGCGACGTGCTCGACCGGAAACCCCAGGTCGCCGACGAGCAGCGCAAGGGCCGCGCGATCTGGTGGGACAAGCTGCCGCGCGATCTCGCCGAACGCGGGCGGATGGACCAGGGCCGCGTGCCCCAGCCGGCGTACGTCTACTTCAGCCAGACGAAGTAGCACCCGCGATGCGCCGCTGGCGCATCCGCCGCGCGGTCCCCGCCGACGCCGCTTCGGTCTGGGCGATCCACACGCGCGCGATCCGGGAGGTCGCGTCCGCGCACTACGATCCCGCGACCATCGCCGCCTGGTCCGGTCGCGTGACCCCGGCCTCCTGCGCCGACGCGATCGCGACGCGGATCGTCGTCGTCGCGGAGGCCGACGATGACCGGGTCGCCGGCTTCGCCGAACTCGATCCGGAGGCCGGCATCGTGCGCGCGTGCTACGTCGATCCGGACTTCACCCGACAGGGGGTCGGGCGCGCATTGATGAACGCGGTCGAGGGCGAGGCGCGAGCCCGCGGCCGCTCGGCACTCCTGCTCGACGCGTCGTTGAATGCCGTCGCGTTCTACGAATCGCTCGGCTGGCACGCCGAGGCCGCCGCGCGGCACGGACTGGGGCAGGGTGCGAGCTTCGACTGCGTCGTGATGACGAAGAAGATCGCCTGACGCCGTGGGTCGGGCTTCAGCCCGGCGGGGCGCGGCATCCTCGCTGTGGGTCGGGCTTCAGCCCGACGGGGCGCGGCATCCTCGCTGTGGGTCGGGCTTCAGCCCGACGGGGCGCGGCATC
>DAOMBL010000605.1:0-1940 GCA_035427325.1 Casimicrobiaceae bacterium | reverse complement strand
GAAAGGTCGTGGCCGGCGCCGCGACGGACGCGCGCGTGGATGCCATGGTAATCAGGCGCTTTTGCGCGAGCGCCGACCACCCGGTCGCGCTTTCGTTTCCCGAGGGAGATTACCTGAAGGGTCTGCTGGTGCGGCGCCGCTGAGCGGCCGCGCGATGCTCACACCCGGGAAGGCAGCGCCAGGCCGGCGGCGACCAGCGTCGCGGGCTGTTCGGCAGACGTGTCTCCTGTCCCGCTCTTGGTCGTGCCGACCCGCGCCTGCCTCGCCGCGCCTGTCCGGACGCCGCGGGCGTCGCCGCCGACGCGCGCAAAAAAGAAAGGTCGCCACCGATGGAACGGCGGCGACCCCACACCCGGCCGGGCGGACAGGAGGGCGCCCGGTGTTCCCTGCAAATCTTCAGCCGGTCATCCCGACAGGCAGGAACTCATGAACTGCTTGCGCTCGTCGCCCTTCATCGCGCCGGCCTTGGCGTTGCACGCCTTCATCTTCTCCTGCTGCGTCATCTTCGCCGCGGGTTCCTTCCCCGACAGGCAGGCGCTCATGAATTGCTTGCGCGCATCGCCGCTCTTGCCTTCGGCCCGGGCATTGCAGTCCTTCATCCTTTGCTGCTGCGGCGTGAGCGGTTTGTCGGCGGCGGCCGCCTGCTTCGGCGGGTCCGCAGCGAACGCGGTGCTGGCGAAGGCAAAGGCGCCTGCGAGCGCCAGCAGGGTGAACTTCCTCATGTCAGGTCTCCGGATTCCAGGGGGCGGTCGGGTCGGGCTCCCGTCGCCAGTCCTGCGCGCCGGGTTCGCCGTTCAGTCTACGCACCCCGTAACCCACGGCGCAACGATTGGGACGACCCCATCCCGGCCGGGTGTTGCAGCTCCGCCCATTGCAGTGCAGCATCGACTCGTCGGGCGCTCCGCGCGGGTCGATCGGGGTCGGATGACGCAGCGCCGCACAGGGTGTAAGCTATTGTTTTCTCGACCCTCGCACCCCCGACGGAGCCCGACGTGCCCACGACGACCGCGCATCGCAACCGCCACGCCGCCTCGGGCCATCCGGCGACCGCCCGTCCGGTCGACGACACCCGTATCACCGAGATCACCGAACTCGCGCCGCCCGCGCACCTGCTGCGCGAGTTCCCGGTTTCCGAGCGCGCCGCGATCACGACCTACGAGCGCCGTCAGGCGATCCACCGGATCCTGCACGGCGCCGACGATCGCCTCGTCGTCGTCGTCGGACCCTGCTCGATCCACGACTACGACGCCGCGATCGACTACGCGACCCGGCTCTCCGCGCTGCGGCGCGAACTCGAGCCCGATCTCGCGATCGTGATGCGCGTCTACTTCGAGAAGCCGCGCACCACCGTGGGCTGGAAGGGTCTCATCAACGACCCGCGCCTCGACGGCAGCTTCAGGATCAACGAGGGCCTCCGCCTCGCGCGACGCATCCTGCTCGAGATCAACGAACTCGAACTGCCGGCGGGCACCGAATACCTCGACATGATCACGCCGCAGTACATCGCGGACCTGATCAGCTGGGGGGCGATCGGCGCGCGCACGACCGAGAGCCAGGTGCACCGCGAACTCGCGAGCGGCCTCTCCTGCCCCGTCGGTTTCAAGAACGGCACGAACGGCGACGTGCGCATCGCGGTCGACGCGATCAAGGCGGCGAGCGCCCCGCATCACTTCCTGTCGGTGACCAAAGGCGGCCACTCGGCCATCGTTCACACCGGCGGCAACGAGGACTGCCACATCGTCCTGCGCGGCGGCAAGGCGCCGAACTACGACGCGGCGAGCATCGAGTCGGTCTGCAAGGAACTCGGGAGCGCGGGCCTGGCGCAGCGCGTGATGATCGACTGCTCGCACGCGAACAGCCAGAAGAAGCACGAGCGGCAGGTCGATGTGGCGGTGGACGTCGCGGCGCAGGTCGCGGGCGGCGACGAGCGCATCGTCGGC
>DAOMBL010000604.1:0-1954 GCA_035427325.1 Casimicrobiaceae bacterium | reverse complement strand
CCGAGCGGCTGGCGCCAAACTCGACGATGAGGTGCGCCTTTTCCAGCTCGGAGGCCGGCGGTGGCGGCTCCTTCTTGGATCTGCTGGGTGCCTTGGCAGGCGGCGCCACGGCGGCTGGAAACTCGTCGGTGCTCTCCTCATCCACCGGGCCTTGAACCACTGGGGTGTCTTGTGCCTCATCGACCAGTGTGAGTAGGTCGCCGAGCAGCGGCTGGAGGGCCCCGCGCACGTTGGGCTGCGGGAAGGCGAGGCGCAGGTCGTCGATCGTCGCGGTCCCGCCCGACAGCCGGAATCTGCCGTCGGCGCCGTAGTCGAACGACGTCGCGAGCGCGAGCGAACCCTTCTGGACCTCGACCGCCAGCACGTCCTTGTAGTACGGAAAGAGCAGGCCGAGCGAGAATTTCGCGAGTTCGAATCGACCGTTCGCGGCCGGGACCGTCGGCTCGACGTCCGCCTCGCCCTTGAACGTGGCGATCCGGTCGCCGGAGACGAAGGCGAGCGTCACGCGCGCCTTCTCGCCGGGCTTCGTCGAGAGGTTCGTCGCCTCGATCGCGACATCGGCGAGCGACGTGCGGAATCCGGTCGACTCGTCCGCGAGCCCGAGCGAGCCGCGTGCGATCGACGCCTTGGCGATGGTCGCCGTCCAGGGTTTCGCCGGCGCCGTGACCGGCCCCGCGGACGTCGGCGTCCGCGGAGGGCGCGGCGGCGCATCGAAGAACGGCTGGGCGAGTTCGAGTTCCCCGTCGGCGAGGCGCTTCAGGTCGACCGAGGGCGCCTCGATCGCGATCGAGGCGACGCGAGCCTCGTGACGGACGAGGTCGACCGAGTCCAGCGACACCGCGATGCGTTCCGCGGCAACGAGCGGAGTGCCGTCACGGCGCTTCACCGCGAGCCGGTCGACGCGCGCGTCGCCGCGGAGGTCGAGGCGCTGCGCGCCCTCCTGTCCGCCGACGAACACGAGTTCGAGTCGGGTCGTGAGCTTGCCGTCGGCGAGGTCGACGCGCGGCTTCGCCGGCAGGTAGCCGAGGTAGTCCTTGAGTGGCAGGTCGTCGAGGTCGAGACGAAGCGACGCCTCGGGGGGGGCCGCGAACGGAACCGTGGATCCGGCGAGCGCGACCGGCGACCCGTTGAACGAGCCCTCCGCTCGCGGCGTCACGCGGATCTCGGTCTGATAGGGCAGCGACGACAGGAACGGAATGCCGAGCGCGAACGAGGCCAGCCGATGCTCGCGCCCCGCGACGTCGTCGGCGAAGGTCACGGTCCCGTCCTCGACCTCGATGTTGTTGAGCGAGAAGCGCGGTGGAGGACCTTCCGGTCCCGACAGCGCACGCTCGATCAGGTCGTCGACATTGGTGCGACCCTCCTTGTCGCGCGAGAGCGCCACCGACGGCCGCACGATTCGCAGTGCATCGAGCACCGGAGCACGATGTACGATCGATGCGGACGAGAGGTCGGCATCGAGTTCCTCGAACGCGAGCAGCGGGCGAGGCCCTGCGGTATCGGCGATCGAGAAACCGCGGATCGTCACGCGCAGGGTGAAAGGATTGAACGCCACCGACTCGACGGTGGTCTTGCGACCGAGCGCGTCGGACAGGCGGGATTCGAGCTGCGACCGAAGCAGCGGAGGTACCGCGAGCCAGGTCGCGAGGAGGAGGAGCGCGAGCGCGAAGACGGTCCACGCGAGCCGCCTCGCCCAGCGGCTGCGCGGGGTCCGGAGTTCGGGTGCTGCAGCGCCGTCGTTCATCGGGATGCGTGCGGGGCGCGGGGTGCGACCCCCGGCGCCCTGCACGGTCTCCCGATTCTACGCGCCGCGGCCCGCGCGGTCGAAGGCGCGCGCTCCGCGCGCAGCCGCTGCGGCGTAGTTCGGATGATCGACGCGTCGATCGTGCCATCGGCATTGCGCGACCGGTCGACGCTCGCCGTACCCCCGTTGCGTCCGGTGACTGTGCTGTCC
>DAOMBL010000603.1:0-1957 GCA_035427325.1 Casimicrobiaceae bacterium | reverse complement strand
GCGCCCGCACTGGTGTTCGGCCTGGTCGCCGGCGCGATGGGCGACATCGTCGACCGCCGGCGCATCATCGTCGCCACGCAGGTCGTGCTGATGGCGACGACGGCGCTGCTCGGGGTCGCGGCGCTCTTCGGGCTCGCCGGCCCGGCGACGCTGCTCGCGCTCACCTTCGTGATCGGCTCGGCGTTCGTGTTCTACCAGCCGGCGCAGGGCTCGAGCGTCAACGACCTCGTCTCGCGCGCCGAGCTGTCGCAGGCGGTGTCGCTCAACGCCGTCGCGTTCAACGTCTCCCGTGCGATCGGACCGGCGCTCGCGGGGGCGCTCGCGGCGGGGATCGGCGTCGGGACCACGCTCCTGGCGAGTTCGGTGTTCTTCCTCGCGATGATCGCCGCGGCGCAAAGCCTCCCGGTGCGGCCGCCCGCGCACCTCGGCGTCCCCGAGCGCCTGCTCTCGGGCGTGCAGAGCGGCGTGCGCTACGTGCGCCACTCGCCCGCGATGCGCGCGTTCATCATCCGGACGCTGTCGTTCACCGCGTGCGCGAGCGCGCTGTGGGCGCTCCTCCCGGTGATCGCGCGCGACCAGCTCGGGCTCGGCGCCGGAGGCTTCGGATTCCTGATCGGCATGTTCGGCGTGGGCGCGGTGACCGGCGCGATCGCGATTCCGTCGCAGCTCGCGGCGCGCACGCTCAACCGGACGGTCTTCAGCGGCATGGTGCTGTGGGCGGCCGCGAGCGTGCTGGTCGCCTCGACGCGCGAGGTCGTGTTCGCGGCGGCGGGCGCGTTCGGCTGCGGCGCGGCCTGGGTCACCGTGCACGCGAGCCTGTCCACCGGGACGCAGAGCACCGCCCCCGCCTGGGTGCGCACCCGCGCGGTCGCGATCAACCTCGTCTCGGTGCAGGCCTGCCTCGCGCTCGGCAGTCCGCTCTGGGGCGCGATCGCCTCGGCGTCGGACACGCGCATCGCGCTGGCGCTCTCCGCGGCGCTGCTCCTGACGCTCGTTCTGCTCAACCGCAGGGTGCGCGTGCGGATGGGCAGCGAGGCGGACGTGACGCCGGGCACCTACGACGCGCTGGGCATCGACGAGGAGCCCGGCCCCGACGACGGCCCGGTGCTCATCCAGATCGAGTACCAGATCGATCCGCCCGACCGCGACGCGTTCGTCGCCGCGATCCGCCGGGTGGGGCCGACCCGCCGACGCAACGGCGCGACGAGCTGGCGGGTGTTCCGCGCGATCGGCGTCGAAGGCCGCTACGTCGAGCGCTACGTCGTGGAGTCCTGGGCCGAATACCTGCGGCTGCGCGCCCGCATGACCATGGCCGACCGCGCGGTGCTCTCGCAGGCGCAGGACCTGCAGTCGTCCGAGGTGCCGCTGCGGGTGTCGCGGTTCATCGGAGTCGACTGAGGCGCGGCCGCCGGCGGAGCGTCGCGCTGCGCCGGCGTGGGGCTTCGCGGCGTCCGGTCGCGGCCGCGCGGACGCGCGGCGGGCTCGCGCTCCGGGTCACTTGTACACCGTGCCCGACGCCGGCGTCGGCGCGTCGGGCACGATGTCGAGGTTGCCGAGGCCCGAGAACACGTTGCGGTTCTTCGCTTCCTTGCCTTCGAGCTTGATCGTGAGGCGCAGGTCGTTCAGCGAATCGGCGTTGCGGAGCGCGTCCTCGTAGCTGATGAGCCCGCCTTCGTAGAGGTCGAACAGCGACTGGTCGAAGGTTTGCATGCCGAGTTCCCGGCTGCGCTTCATGATGTCCTTGATGCCGCCGACGTCGCCCTTGAAGATCAGGTCGGAGACGAGCGGGGAGTTCAGCATCACTTCGACCGCGGGCACGCGGCCCTTGCCGTCGCGCCGCGGGATCAGCCGCTGGGCGACGAACGCGCGCACGTTGAGCGACAGGTCCATCAGGAGCTGGCTGCGCCGCTCCTCGGGGAAGAAGTTGATGATGCGGTCGAGCGCCTGGTTGGTGCTG
>DAOMBL010000602.1:0-1961 GCA_035427325.1 Casimicrobiaceae bacterium | reverse complement strand
TGTGCTTCGTGCGCACCAAGCACGGCGCCTCGCGCCTCGCGCGCCAACTCGAGAAGGACGGGCTCGAGACCTCCGCGATCCACGGCGACAAGACGCAGGCGGCGCGGCTCGAGGCCCTGGCCGCGTTCAAGGACGCGAAGCTCGAAGTGCTCGTCGCGACCGACGTCGCGGCTCGCGGGCTCGACATCGACGACCTGCCGCTCGTCGTCAACTACGAACTGCCGCACGTTCCCGAGGACTACATCCACCGCATCGGCCGCACCGGCCGCGCGGGCGCGCAGGGCGAGGCGATCTCGCTCGTCGACGCGAGCGAGACCAAGTACCTGGTCGAGATCGAGCGCCTGCTCAAGAAGCCGATCGCCGTCGCGACGCCCGAGGGCTTCGACATCGAGACCGCCGGACAGCGGCGCGAGCGCCCCGAGCGACGGACCGCCGAGCGCGAGCCGCGCCCGAAGGCCGAACGCGCCCCGCGCGCACCGAAGGCCGAGCGCGGCGAGCGCGCCCCGAAGGCGCCCCGGTCGCCGGCGTCGACGCGCGCGACGCGCGAAGCCGAGCGCGAAGCCGCGTATGCGAAGAATCCCGACCAGCCGATCGTGCGCAAGCCATCGCACGCATCGCACGGACGCGCCGACCCGGGACACCGACGCGGTTTCGGCGCGAACCGGCCGGTGCCCGCGCTCCTGATGAAGCGCCCGGCCGCCCCCGCGGCAGACGCGCCGTCGGCAGCGGCCCCGGTCACCGCACCGACCGAGAAGGCGTAGCGCAGCGCCTCCCGGGCGTACGACGATGGCGATGGTCGTCGTCGCCCTGTGCCGCGCGGGCTTCGAGCGCGAGGCGGCGCTCGATCTCGCCGCGATCGCGGACGCCGCAGGCCTCGCGATCCGATGCGAGCCGGCGCCCGGCGGCGCGCTCGTCGTCGCACGCGCCGATCGCGACGATGTCGCTGCCTGGCATCGCGCCGCCGCCGCCCGTCCTCCGGTGTTCGTGCGGACCTCGTTCGCGGGAACCGGCCCCCACGTCCTCTGCGACGACGACGGGAAGCGCCCCGATCGCGTCGCGCGCCTGGTCGCGGCGTTCGGGGCGCTCGCCCTGCATCCCGGCCACGAGCCTCCCTGGCTCGCCCCATGGATCGAATACGCCGACACCAACGAGGGCAAGTCGCTGTCGCCGCTCGCGCACGCGCTCGAGGCGCGCCTCGCGGCATCCCTGCGCGAACGCGGCCTCGTGAGCGACGGCGCGAGATCGCGCGCCCGCGTGTCGCTCGTCGACGGCCGCCGTGCGTACGTCGGCACGGGCGGATCGGGAAGCGAGCCCCATTGGCCGCTCGGCATTCCGCGCCTGCGCATGCCGCGCGACGCGCCGTCGCGATCGACGCTGAAACTCGCCGAGGCGATCGCGGTGTTCCTCGGTCCGCGCGAAGACGAGTCGATGCGCCCCGGCCAGTCGGCGGTGGATCTCGGCGCCGCGCCCGGAGGCTGGACCTGGCAGCTCCTCGCGCGCGGCCTGCAGGTGACCGCCGTCGATCACGGCGCGCTCTCGCCCGCCCTCGAGCGCAACCTGAACGTCGAGCACGTCCGGGCCGACGGGTTCACCTGGCGCCCGAAGCGTCCGGTCGACTGGCTCGTCTGCGACATCGTCGGGCGGCCATCGCGCGTCGCCTCGCTCGTCGCCGACTGGATCGCGACCGGCGCGGCCGCGCGCGCGATCTTCAACCTCAAGCTGCCGATGAAGAAGCGCCACGAGGAGCTCGCGCGCTGCGACACGCTGATGCGCTCGCGCTTCGACCGCGCCGGTGTCCGGGCGAGACTCGCGTTCCGCCACCTCTATCACGACCGCGAGGAAGTCACCGGCTTCGTCGAGGTCGCCGCGCGCGGCACAGGACGCCCGCGCCGCCGAACTTCGGGCGCGGCCTGACCGCGCCGTCCCATCCGCGACGCTACGCTACGCCGTCGTCCGCGAGC
>DAOMBL010000601.1:0-1969 GCA_035427325.1 Casimicrobiaceae bacterium | reverse complement strand
CACGCGTTCGCCGAGCGACCGCCCGCCGGGCAGGTGCTCGACGTGTCGCGCGAGATCGCCCTGCCCCCGGGCGTCGCGCGCCCCTGCCTCGCCGTGCGCACCGCGGAGGCTTCGATCCTGCTCGACCGGAGCGCGCTCGAACGCGCCGCCGCGGCGACGCCCGGTCGGTGGACGAACGAGCGTGAGCGCGAAGCGCTGATCCGCGGCAACCGCTCGAAGGCGCTCCTCGCGCTGGCCGGAGGTCCGGCGGACGCCACCGGATGCGTGCCGGTCGAGGCCGCGCGTCTCGCGGGCGCCGCGCATCTCGTCGTCGAATTGCTCGAAGCGGGCGACGCGTCGGTCGTCGCCCATGGTGCGGCGAAGCCCGATCGCGGCGTTACCGTCCGCTATCTCGGCATGCGCAGCGGTCCGGCTGTCGGACGGGGCGAGATCCGATTCCTTCGCGGCGATCCGCGGAGAACGTTCTTCATCGTCGAGTGGTGGGCGAGCTAGGCCGTGGGTCGGCCGACACCAGGAGACAGAGGACAGAAGTCAGAGGACAGTCGCGCCGGCGACTCCCGGGGCGGCGCATCGAGCGCCGGGAAGCGCCTGTGGGTCGGCCTTCAGGCCGACATCAGGAGACAGGGGTCAGAAGACAGAGGACAGTCGCGCCGGCGACTCCCGGGGCGGCGCATCGAGCGCCGGGAAGCGCCTGTGGGTCGGCCTTCAGGCCGACGGGGTGTGCCGGTTCGAAGCGAACGGCGTCGGGCTGAAGCCCGACCCACGGGGGCTGAAGCCGGTCTGCCGCGGTGGCGTCAGCCAGCGACCCGCTTCAGCAGCGCGAGCACCCTCTCGAACGCCGCGCCGTAGGGCGGCCGCAGGAGCTTCGCGGCGGTCAGGCGCGGCTGCAGGTAGACGCCCTTCAGGTGGCTGAAGGTGCGGAAGCCGGTCTCGCCATGGTAGGCACCGAAGCCGGAGGCTCCGACGCCGCCGAACGGCAAACCCTCGTGCGCGAAGTGCCACAGCGTGTCGTTGACCGTGACGCCGCCGGCGACCGTCTCGCGCAGGATGCGCTCGATCGCGGCGCGGTCCTCGCCGAACGCGTAGAGCGCGAGCGGCCGCGGCCGCGCGTTCACCTTCGCGATCGCCTCGTCGAGGCTCGCGCAGGCCTCGATCGGCAGGATCGGGCCGAAGATCTCCTCGCGCATCACCTGCATGCGGTCGTCGGCACCGACGACGAGCGTCGGCGGCAGACGGCGCGTCACGGGATCCGCGACCGCGCCCTCCGGCAGCGTCACGATGCGAGCACCCTTCGCGCACGCGTCGTCGACGAGGCCGGCGAGCCGGGCGTAGTGCCGCTCGTCGACGATCGCCGTGTAGTCGGCCGTGCGCATCGGGTCGGGATAGAGCACGCGGACAGCCGCGGCAACCGCATCGACGAACGCGTCCAGCTTCGCGGCGGGCACCAGAGCGTAGTCCGGCGCGATGCAGGTTTGCCCGGCGTTCAGGAGCTTGCCCGCCGCAATGCGCGGCGCGACGAGCGCGAAGTCCGCGCTCGCGTCGACGATCGCCGGACTCTTGCCGCCGAGTTCGAGCGTGACCGGCGTCAGGTTCTCGGCCGCGGCTTTCGCGACCAGCCGTCCGACCGCGGTCGACCCGGTGAAGAACAGGTGGTCGAAGGGCAGTCGCGAGAACGCGGCGCCGGTCGCGGCGTCGCCGGTCACGACGGCGAATTCGTCGGGCGCGAAGCGGGCGGCGATCGCGCGCGCGAGGAGCGCGGAGGTCGCGGGCGTCACCTCGGAGGGTTTCAGCATCACGCGGTTGCCGGCAGCCAGGGCGGCGATCGCCGGCGCGAGCGCGAGCTGTACTGGGTAATTCCAGGGGCTCACGATCCCGACGACGCCGAGCGGCTGCGGCAGGACACGCGCGCGACCGGGCTTCAGCTGGATCGGCGTCGGCACGCGCGTCGGTCGCAGCCACCGCGCGAGCC
>DAOMBL010000600.1:0-1973 GCA_035427325.1 Casimicrobiaceae bacterium | reverse complement strand
TCCTCCTGACGATGCAGCGCCTCGCCGACGAGGGCCGCGAGCTTCGCGTGGTGGACGACCAGTCCGGCGTCCCGAACTGGAGCCGCGAACTCGCGCGCGCGACCGCGAGGATCGCCGCGGAGGGCCTGCCCGCGCTCGCCGCGCGCCGCGGCCTCTATCACCTCTCCGGGCGCGGGCGCACGACATGGTACGGGTTCGCGAAGGCGATCTTCGCGGACCGGTCGTCGGTGCGCGTCACGCCGATCACGACCGCGGAGTTTCCGACCGCCGCGCGGCGCCCGGCGATGAGCGTCCTCGACACCACACGGTTCGAACGCACGTTCGGTTTCGCGCTGCCGGAATGGCCGGCGTCGCTCCGAGAGTGCCTGACCGCTCCCGTAGCGCCGGGCAGCGCGTATGTCGGCCGTTGACGGGCGCAGAACGTTGCGGCATCGGGCAGCGCATTCCCCACAACCCCACGAACCCGGGAGAATCGATCGATGAGTCTTCGAATTGCCACGGTGGCGGTCTCCGCGATGCTCGCGATGCCGGCAGGTGCCGGACCGCTGGCGACGAAGGCGGGCGAGTTCCGGCCTGCCACGCCCGCTCCGGCGGTCGCGAAGGCGGAGACGCCCGCACGGATGCGGCTCGATGCCGCGCGGCCGACGCGGCGCGTCGAACTCGCGCGTCCGGACGCGGCCGAGTCGCGCAAGCTCATCGCGCTGAACGGCGGATCGGCGATCGCCGCGCCCGGTCGTCCGCAGTTCATCGGGTACGGACGGGACGTTCCGGCGCCCGTGCGCCGCGTGGACCTCGCAACGCTCGCCTGGACGACGCTGCCGGACGGCGCGAAGGCGGCGCGCATCGAGGTGGATTCGCCGGGCGCCGCGGGCATGCGCGTCGCGCTGCGTCTGTCCGGGGTCGACCCGGCGGCGACGCTGCGCTTCGCCGCTTCCGGGGCGACGGAGTCGCGTCGCTCGATCCGTGCGGACGCGGTGGCGCAGGCCGCCGCGCAGTTCGGCGAGTACTGGTCGCCGGTGATCGACGGCGAACGGGTCGCCATCGAGATCGAGGTGCCCGAGTCGGCGAAACTCGCCGGGGCGATCCTGGAAGTCGTGCGGCTGTCGCACCTCGTGGTGCGTCCGTCGGCGTCCAGGACCGCGGAAGCCAAGCTGCTGTCCGACATCGGCGACTCGGGCTCGTGCAACATCGACTTCCAGTGCGCGCCCGCGTACCAGGACCAGGTCGCGTACAACGCTGCCGACGCCACCGGCAAGCTCGTGTTCACGGCCGACAGCGGAGGCACGGCGCGCTGCACCGGCACGATGCTCAACGACACCGTGGGTTCCGGCACGCCGTACCTGTTCTCGGCGAGCCACTGCTTCGAGAGCGCGTACGAGGCGGCGAGCCTCGAAGTGTGGTGGTTCTTCGACTCGAAGTCCTGCGACAGCCTCGCGCCGGGCGCCTACCAGGTCCAGTACGGTGGCGCGAGACTGCTCGCCCGCAGCCGCGACTGGGACTGGGCGTTGCTCGGCCTGAACGGCGCACCGCCCGGTGGCGTCGTGTTCAGCGCGTGGGACTCGGCGACGGTGCAGCCGTCGATCGAGGTCGAGATCTTCCACCACCCGTCGGGCGACCTCAAGAAGTGGAGCAGCGGCACGTCGTTCGTGCAGGTCCCGGTGGACTTCGGCTCGGCGGCGGGCGGCAGCGGATATTTCACGCGCGTCGTCTGGGACTACGGGACGACCGAGGGCGGGTCCAGCGGCGGCGCGCTCCGCGTGTTCAACGGCAAGAGCCTCGAGGTCCGCGGCGGCCTGCTCGGCGGCTCCGCGCAGTGCAGCAATCCGGGCGGCAGCGACTATTTCTCGCAGCTCGGCCAGATGATCCCGCTCGTCCGCGCGTACCTGACCCCGGACACCGTGCCTGCCGAATACGTGCCGGTCGTCGAGTATTACGACCCCGCGCTCGACCACTATTTCAGGACCGCGAGCCCG
>DAOMBL010000599.1:0-1978 GCA_035427325.1 Casimicrobiaceae bacterium | reverse complement strand
GCGGGCCTCCGTGTTGGCTGCGGGGGGAATGGCTGAACTATGACAATGTCATAGAACAGGCTACTCCCGCATCCGGCGCGCCGCAGGTCGGCCGCTGTCGGACATCCTGTCGGTCAAGGCGCCCGCGACAAGAGCGCGACGGTCGCCGCGAGGCGCTTTCCGATCGCCACCGGGCGTAGCGTCCAGCGCGCGGGATCGTAGGCTCCGGTGCCCTCGACAGCCGCGAAGTCGCGGACGACGTCGATGCCGATCTCCCGGAATGGCGCGGAGAGCCCGTCGCCGGTCGCCTTGCTCATCGCTTCCTTGCAGGTCCAGCGGCGCAGGAATGCGCAGCGCCTCGCGTCGTCGTCCAGCGATGCGACCGCCGCCCGTTCGCGCGCGGTGAGGAACTTTCGCGCCAGCGCGTCGTGGGAGACTTCGCGATCGATGCTCTCGACGTCGATGCCGACCCGCCAGCCCGGGCGCGCGAGGTGGGCGATGACCGCGACGCCCTCGGTGTGCGTCACGTTGAAGTCGAGCGTGTGCGGTGGCGCGAGCATCGGTCGTCCGCGCGGGCCGCGCAGAATCGGCACCGAGGCGGCGGCCACGCCCAGGGCGCGCCCGAGGGTCGCGCGCAGCGCGGCGCGACCGGCGACGTAGCGGCGGCGCAGGGCCTCGGTGCCGAAGCGTTCCGAACGCTCGATCTCGTCCTGCGAGAGGACGGCGCGCAACGCCGGCACGGCGTCGTCGCGCGTCTCGAGCGGGCACCACCACAGCCGCAGGTCTTCCTCCGGCGAGGACAATGCGCGGGGCGACGCTGCAGCGGCGTTGCCGTACGGGTCGATTTCGCTTAGGCTCATCGGTTGCTCGTCCTCGCGCCCCGGCCGGTCCGGGGCGCGCTCGCTTGTGCCATGGCGATCCTGCTGCGCATTCTCGCCGCATTTCCGCTGCCCGTGCTCCACGCCGTGGGTTTCGGGCTGTTCCTCGCCGCGTACTACGTGGTGCGCTGGCGCGTCCCGCTCGCGCGCGCCAACATCGACGGCTCGCTCCCCGAACTGCCTCCGAAGGAACGCCGCAGGATCCTGCGCGACTGCTACCGAAACCTCGGCGCCACGCTGCTCGAGGCGATCTGGGGCTACGGAGCGGGCGCCGATGCGCTCCGCAGCCGCGTGACCATCCTCAATCCGGAGATCGTCGAGCGCTGCAAGGCGCAAGGCCGCTCGGTGATCATGCTCGCCGGCCACGTGTGCAACTGGGAGTGGCTGCTGCTGGCGGCGGGCGCGCATCTCGGCATCCCGATCGACGTCGTCTACAAGCCGCTGCGGCTCGCGGACGTCGACGCGTACGTGCGCGACGCGCGCCGCCGCTTCGGCGCGAATCCGATCCCGCATCGCTCGTTCCTCTACGAGGTGATGCGTCGCGGCGACGAGCCGCGCGCGTACGCGCTGCTCGCCGACCAGACGCCCTTGAAGCGCATGCCGAAGCACTGGATCCGGTTCCTCAATCGCGATACCGCGTTCTTCCTCGGCCCCGAGCGCATCGCGCGCTACGCGGATGCGACGGTGGTCTACGTCGCGATGAAGCGCATCGCCCGGGGCCGCTACGAAGTCCACCTGAGCGTCATCGCCGAGCCGCCGTACGACGAGGACCACGACGCCGGAATCCGCATCGTCGAATCCTATGCCCGGCACCTCGAGGCGACGATCCGCGAGTCGCCCGCGGACTGGCTGTGGATCCACAACAAGTGGAAGTACCCGAAGCCGGCAGACGAGGAAGCGCGCTCCGGATCGCGGGCGGGAAACCGGCGACGCCGAGCGTGACACGAGGAAGGGTTGCGTGACGCGGATAATCGCGCTACAATTCCTCTTCTTCGCTGTTCGCTCGTGGCAATACCTTCCCGGCGGTGCAGAACGACCCCGGATGGTGCTCGCGCGGAGAGCCTGTTCCTTAACAATTCGCAATCGATAGGTGTGGGTGCCGGCGGGTGCCTGCGGTGGTG
>DAOMBL010000598.1:0-1997 GCA_035427325.1 Casimicrobiaceae bacterium | reverse complement strand
GTGTCGGTTGTCCTCGACAGCCTGGTCCGCGCAGGCGTCGACGGCGTCGTCGACAGCCTCCATGTCGACGCGCGCGTTGCGTTCGACGAGCGAGCGGATCGGCGCGGCCGCGGCATCGTCGGTGCGCAGGGCCGCGAGCGCGCCGCCGTATCGCCCGAACGGCGTGCGGATCGCGTCGCAGAGGAAGGCTTCGGTCATCGTTCGTCTCCGGGGAATCGCGTCGGCGCGCGGCCGACGGCGCGGCGCGGCGCGGCAGGGACTGGTGCCCGGCATCCGCCCCGGGCGCGCGGGGCGCAGGCGTACGCGGCGCCGGCCGCAAGTCGCCATTGTGCTTGCGCGGGCCCCGCCCGGGCAATCCCGCGCGGCACCGTCGTTTCGTGAAAGAATCGCGCGACCGCCCGCGCTGCCCGCCCCGATGACCCGACGCGCCGCCTCCTCCGTTCCGTTCGAACCCGAGTTCGTCGAGGGGCTGACCGACATCTTCGAGCGGAAGATCGTGTTCAACCGCGTGCTCGGGCTTCGGATCGAGACCGTCGCGCCGGATCGGGTGACCGGGGTCATCGAGATGCGTCCCGAGCTCGTCGGGCACTTCGGCTTCCAGCGCCTGCACGGCGGCGTGATCAGCGCGGGCCTGGACGCGATGGCGGGACTCGCCGTGATGGCGGCGCTCGGCGCGCGGCACCGGGAGGAACCGGTGGCCCAGCGGATCGCGCGCTTCGGGCGCATCGGAACGATCGACCTGCGGGTCGACTACCTGCATCCGGCAATCGGCGAGCGCTTCGCGCTCGCGGCCGAGGTGATGCGGATCGGTTCGCGCGTCGCCTCGGTCCGGATGGAGATGCGCGGCGACGATCACGCGCTCCTGTCGACGGGCGCGGCCGTCTACATCGTCTCCTGACCCGCGCGTTCGAGCGCGCTCAGTCGCCGGCCGGGTGGCGCGGCACGAGGCCGCGCCGGTCGCCGTCCCGCTCGATGTCGAACGGGTAGGTCGAAGCCGCGTCGTCGAGCAGTTCGTCGATCAGCTCGGCGTAGTCCGGTTCGTCGAGGTAGGGCCGGCACTCGCACAGGAGCGCGAGCGCGCGCAGGTAGCGCACGTAGAGGGCGGACTCGGCGTCGGTGAGCGGACCGCGAACGCCGAGCGATGCCAGGATCTCCCTGTCGGTGCCGGGCCCGGAGGGCGAGAGGCTCATCGTGCGGGCTCCAGCCGCTTCGCCGCGATCAGCGCCGCCTCGACGCGGCTCCTGACCTGCAGCTTCTGCAGGATGTTGGTCACGTGGTGCTTGATCGTCTTCTCGGTGAGGTCGAGCCGCTCCCCGATCGCGCGGTTGGTGAGCCCGCGCCCGATGAGGGCGAGGATGTCGCGCTCGCGCTCGGTCAGCTCCTGCAGCGGATCGGGCGCTCGCCCGCGCGTCAGCAGCGCCAGCATCTCGGAGGCGAGCGGCGGAGACACGTAGACTTCGCCGGCGACCGCGCGGCGGATCGCCTGCGCGAGTTCGCCCACCGACACCCCTTTCAGCACGTAGCCGCGCGCGCCGGCCCGGAACGCCGCGAGCAGGCGGTCCTGGTCTTCCGACGCGGTGAGCATCAGGATCGCGGTGGCGGGGCACGCGGTCGCGATGCGCTCGGCGGTGGCGAGGCCGTCCCACCCGGGCATGCTGACGTCGAGCAGCACGACGTCGGGCAGGAGTTCGCGCGCCATGCGCAACGCCGCCTCGCCGGACTCGGCCGCGCCCACGACGGTGATGTCCGGTTCGCCGGAAAGGCCGTGCACGACGCCCGAGCGGAAGATCGGGTGATCGTCGACGACGACGACGCCGATCGTCTCAGGCACGATTCGCCTCCGGGAGGGACAGCGGCAGCCGGACACTCGCCACGGAGCCTTCGCCCGGCGTCGACGCGAGTTCGAAGGCGCCGCCGAGCGAGTGCACGCGCTCGCGCATGCCGACGAGCCCGCCGCGATCGCGGCTGGCCGACGCGTCGAACCCCGGTCCGCGATC
>DAOMBL010000597.1:0-2009 GCA_035427325.1 Casimicrobiaceae bacterium | reverse complement strand
CAGCGCCAGCAGGTCGACGAGATCACCGTGGGCGCGGAGGTCGTGGCCAGGCGCATGGTGCGCGTGCTGTTGCGGAGCTGGACCGCGCCCCAGGATGGTGCGCGCCACGCGGCCGATCGCCCGTTCTTCGGGGTCTACCTGCCTGCCCACGCGGACAACCGCCAGTCCGCGCAGCGCAGTCTCATCGGACCTGACGACCGATTCGTGCCCGGCGGCATGATCGAACTCGACACCGGCAACGCCCGCTACCTGATCCGATTCACCCAGATGCTCGAGCGGCAGTCCGGCTGGGCCTGGGCGCTCTTCAGCGCCGTACGCAAGCTGGGGGCCTGAGGCGGGCGACCGTTTCGGGGACTCGATCCGCGTCCCGGGCCCCGGGGCTCGGGTCTTCCCGGGGATCGCACCGACTGCCTCGCTCCGTTCGTCCCGGCAAGTCGAAAATCCGTGGCGTTTCGTCGGGCGGCCCCCTAGAATCCACGGGCTGGCCGCGGGTGGTCACTTTCGTCGGCCCGGATATCCGATCGAACCCCTGGAGGAGATGATGGAGCGTCGTTCCTTTCTGAAGCATTCCGGCCTGGCGGGGATTCTCGCGGCCGGCTCGGCCCCGGCATTCGCGCAGGCGCCGACGATCAAGTGGCGTTGTGCGTCGAGTTTCCCGAAGTCGCTCGACACGATCTACGGCGCGGCGGAAACCGCGGCGAAGGCGCTCGCCGAGGCGACCGGCGGTCGCTTCCAGATCCAGGTGTTCGCCGGCGGCGAGATCGTTCCGGGCCTGCAGGTCGCCGACGCCGTGCAAAACGGTACCGTCGAGTGCGGCCATACCGCGCCCTACTACTACATCGGCAAGGACCCGACATTCGCGTTCGGCACCGCGATTCCCTTCGGCCTCAACCAGCGCCAGTTCGACGCGTGGTGGTACTTCGGCCAGGGCCGCGAGCTCTACAACGAGTTCCTCAAGGAATACAACATCCACTCGGTGCTGTGCGGCAACACCGGCGCGCAGATGGGCGGCTGGTACCGCAAGGAAATCAAGTCGGTGGCCGACCTCAAGGGTCTCAAGATGCGCATCGGGGGGTTCGCCGGCCAGGTGCTGGCGAAGCTCGGCCTGGTGCCACAGCAGCTCGCCGGCGGCGACATCTACCCGGCGCTCGAGAAGGGCACGATCGATGCCGCTGAGTGGGTGGGTCCCTACGACGACGAGAAGCTCGGCTTCAACAAGGTCGCCAAGTACTACTACTACCCCGGTTGGTGGGAAGGCGGCCCGGCGCTGCACATGTTCGTCAACACGGCCAAGTGGAACGAGCTGTCGGCCGAGTACAAGGCCGCATTCAACAACGCCTGCGCCGAGGGCAACACCTGGATGATGGCGAAGTACGACGCCCAGAACCCGGCGGCGCTTCGCAGGCTCGTCGCGGGCGGCACGCAGCTTCGCCCGTTCCCGAAGTCGGTGATGGACGCCTGCCACGCGGCCGCTGTCGAGCGGTATTCGGAGGAGAGTGCGAAGAACCCGAAGTGGAAGAAGATCTACGACAACTACTCGGCGTTCCAGCGCGAGCAGATTCTCTGGTTCCGCGTCACCGAGAACACCTACGACAACTACATGGCGACCGTCGGCGGCCTGAACGCGCCCGCGAAGAAGAAGTAGTCGCCGCACGACCCGCACGCGAAGGCCCGCGGATGCGAATCCGCGGGCTTTTTCTTCGGTCCGTCGGGCTGAAGTTCGGCCGGCGGCGGTCTTCTGTGGGCCGGCGTTCAGGCCGACATCAGGAGACAGAAGCCAGAGGACAGAGGACAGCCGCGCCGGTGATTCCCCAGGCGGCGCATCGAGCGCCGGGAAGCGCGCTTGTGGGTCGGCCTTCAGGCCGCCGCGGTGTCTCGCTTCGCCAGGGACCTTGTCGGGCTGAAGCCCGACCCACCGGGCATGGTGCGGCATCCTGTCGGGCTGAAGTTCGGCCGACCGCGGTCTTCTGTGGGTCGGCGTTCAGGCCGACATCGCATCGCCTGCTGTG
>DAOMBL010000596.1:0-2020 GCA_035427325.1 Casimicrobiaceae bacterium | reverse complement strand
GGGAGAAGTAGGGTCAGACCCGACTTTCGGAAAAGTAGGGTCAGACTCGACTTTCCGCCAACGCCAGCGCCCTTTTCCCAAGCCACACGGGAAAAGTAGGGTCAGACTCGACTTTCCGCCAACGCCAGCGCCCTTTTCCCAGGGCACCCGGAAAATCGAGTCTGACCCTACTTTTCGAAAGTCGAGTCTGACCCTACTTTTCCTACTTTTCTGACCCTGCTCTCCCCCGGCCCGAATGAAAAGGCCCCGCGGCGCCGGCCGCGGGGCCCCCGTCGCCCTCCCGGGGCGGGCGGGCTACTCCTTAATGTCGACGCCGTAGAACGTGTGGCGTCCGAACGGCGAGAGCTTGAAGTCGACCACTTCCTTCCGGACCGGCTTCAGCTGCACCGCATGCGCGATCGTGAACCAGGGCGCCTGCTCCTTGAAGATCACCTGCGCCTTCTCGTAGAGCGGCGTGCGCGCCTTCTGGCTGGAGATCGTCTTCGCCTGGAGCACGAGCTCCTCGAACGGCTGATAGCAGAACTTCGCGACGTTCGAGCCGTTGGTCTTCGCGGCGTCGCAGCCCAGCAGCGTGTGCAGGAAGTTGTCCGGATCGCCGTTGTCGCCGGTCCAGCCGAGCATGCCCATCTGGTGCTCGCCCGCCTGCATGCGCTTGCGGTACTCGCCCCATTCGAAGCTCTTGATCTCGGCCTTGATGCCGACCTTCGCGAGATCCGCCTGCATGAGTTCGGCGATCCGGCGCGCGTTCGGGTTGTACGGACGCTGCACCGGCATCGCCCACAGGTCGGTCGTGAACCCGTTCGGGTAGCCCGCCTCGGCGAGGAGCTTCCTGGCCGCGGCCGGATCGTAGGGATCGTCCTTGATCGCCTTGTTGTACGACCACATCGACGGCGGGATCGGATTGATCGCGGGAATGCCGGCGGAGAGGTAGACCGCGTCGATGATCGCCTTCTTGTCGATTGCCATGTTGACGGCCTTGCGCACGCGCACGTCGTCGAACGGCTTCTTCTGCGTGTTATAGGCGAGGTAGCCGACGTTCAACCCCGGCTGCTCGAGCACCTTGACGTTCGGGTCCTTCCGCATCGCCTCGAGATCGGCCGGATTCGGATAGGGCATCACGTGGCACTCGCCCTTCTGCAGCTTCGCCCAGCGCACCGAGGCGTCCGGCGTGATCGCGAAGATCAGGTCGTCGATCTTCGCCTTGCCGCCCCAGAACTGCGGGAACGCCTTGTAGCGGATGATCGCGTCCTTGACGTAGCGCACGAGGTAGAACGGCCCGGTGCCGATCGGCTCCTGGTCGATCTTCTCGGGCGTGCCCGCCTTGAGCATCGCGTCGGCGTATTCCTTCGACTGGATCCCGGCGTACTCCATCGCGAGGTCGGAGAGGAACGGCGCCTCGGGGCGGTTCAACGTGATGCGCACCGTGTAGTCGTCGACCTTCTCCACCGACTTGAGGAGCTTCGGCAGCCCCATGTCGTTGAAGTACGAGTGGTTCGCGCTCGTCACCTTGAAGTAGGGATTCGTCTCCTTCCACTGGCGCTCGATGCTGAAGATGATGTCGTCGGCGTTCAGGTCCCGCGTGGGCTTCCAGTCGCGGTGGTTGTGCCACTTGACGCCCTTGCGAAGATGAAAGGTGTAGACGGTCCCGTCGGGGGAGACGTCCCACTTCTGGGCGAGGCCCGGCACGACGCTCGTGCCTCCTCGCTCGAAGTCGACGATGCGGCTGTAGATCTGGCTGTTCGCGTCGAACGACGTGCCGGTCGTGTTGACGGCCGGGTAGAAGTTCTCGGGACTCCCTTCCGAGCAATAGACGAGCGTCTTGGCGGCGAGCGGGCCGGCCGCGAGGAACGCGGGAATCGCGAGGGTGGACAGGACGGCGCCGGCGAGGCGGGCTCGGCGGGCCGGGCGGACTGGTTTCATTGCTACCTCCGGGGGTGGAGCCACGGGGTCACGCGGGCCGGTCGTAGGCCGGCGCCGTCCGTCCCGGGCTGGGGTGAATCGTTCGGCGAAATGGCAGGCC
>DAOMBL010000595.1:0-2031 GCA_035427325.1 Casimicrobiaceae bacterium | reverse complement strand
CCACCGTCGCCCAAACGGCCGTGCAGCTCGTCACCCATGCGGTCAGGCGCTTCGTGGAGAGCCCGGCGGCGGCGCTGGGCTTCGTGGGCGCGTTCACCGGCGCGCTGTTCCTGTTCTCGCGGTAACCGGCGTGCGCGCCCACCTCGCCGAGAACTGGCTGGCGGTCGTCGGGACCCACCCGGTACAGTGGATCCCTGTCCGCGGCGGGGGCCGCGGGGGAGCTGACGTCTATGCTCGCGGCGCGTCCGCGGATCTTGGTGGTCGACGACGATGCGGAGTTCCTCACGTACATCGAGGACGGGTTGCTGGGCTTCGACGTCGCCACGGCGACGACGCCGCTTGGCGCGCTGTGGCTGCTCCAGCGCCAGCCCATCGACGCGATCCTCTGCGACCTCGCGCTCGGCGCCAACGATGGGCGCCATCTGCTGGAGGTCGTGCAGGCCGAGTACCCACGAATCGCGCGGATCCTCGTGACCGGCTACGGCGGGCGCGTGGGCGAGCACGATCACGAGGGCGCGTTGTCGGCGGCGCAGGCGATCTTGTACAAGCCGTGCGACGTCGGGTTGCTCGCGGCCTTACTCGACGATCTGCCCGCGCCCGACTGACCTCGAACGGGCATCGGCGGCATCGGCGAGCGGGTCGAAGTCGTCGGGGACGTCGGGACACTCGTTGCGCCGCAGGCGCCAGAAGTGGATCGCGTTGCGAAGCGGAGCCGCGAGGCCGTCGCCGAGCCGCGCATCGCCGAGTCGGCAGCGTTCGAGCGCGTGGGTCAGCTCGTCGCGCAACGCCGGGTTGTCGGCGTGCGCGGTCTCCAGCTCGCGAATGCACCACGGCTGGCCACGCAGGACGAGCAGCGCGATCAGGTGGCTCGCCCACCACGACGGCGGCTGCCGCAGGCCCTCACGGATCAGCGTGAGCGCCGCAGCGGGCTCGTGGCGCAGCGCCCACGTGATGAGCGACAGGTAGATCGGGCGGTCGGTCCACGTGCCGACGCGTACCTCCACGCGTGGTGTCGCGGCGACCGCGCGCACCTTGTCGCGCAGGATCTCGAGGTCCACGTCGTGCTCGGTCAGGTACGGCGCCGCGACGCTGAGGATGCGCACCATCCACTCGGCGTCGGGGCGCAACACGGACACAGCCTTGCGGACGAGCGGTGACACCGGCGCGGTCGGGTGCTGGTGCAGCACCGAGATCGCGCTGGCGGTCAGTTCGACGTTGCGCCGCATCACCGTCTCGCACGCCTCCACCAGCTCGGCGCCGGTGTAGAGGTGATCGGCCAGGTCGAGGCCCACGTAGGTCCCGCGGTCGATCCAGGTCGCGAACACCCACGCGGCGTGCGCGTCGCGGCGTGTGCGGGCCGCGTCGCGATCGTCGGGGGCGTGGAGCTCGACGTCGGAGAACGCGCGCGCGAGCCGGGTGATCGTCGCGGGTGCGTGCTCGTCGAGCGCGTCGGCCGCGTCGACCAGCGGCTCCCACGCATCGGGCAGCCGCGCCCATCGATCGTCCAACGTGCCGCCGAAACGCTGCACGGTGGCGCGCGTCATCACGGTGACCGCGGGCGCCGACGGCACCCAGCGCGCGAGGCGCCGGTACGGTCCAGGTGCTTGCGGGCCGCGGACCTCCACGGCGCTGAACGCCAGGTGCTCGACGTCGATCCAGCGCGGTGACACCAGCACCGTATCCCCCTCGGCGCCGGTGCCGCGGCGACAGCTCACGTGGTCGTCGTCGCCGTCGAACGCGCAGGTGACGCGATCCTGGCCCGGGTTCGCGGCGAACCACATCGCCGGCTCGTCGAGGTGCCCCGAGCGTCCGATGACCGTGCGCCCGCCGAGCGCGGCGACCGCGCGATCGACGCGCGCGCGGTAGCGGAGCAGCGCGTAGGCGAGCCAGCCGTGCCAGGGCTCGAGCGCGTCGCCCTCGAACGGGCGGAGCCCGAGGGCGCCTTCCAGCGTGGCGCGCAGGCGCCGCTGCAGCGCTTCGTCGGCGGGCTCCTCGCGCATCACGGTGGAGCCGTGCCGCGGCTCGCGTGCC